>NZ_CP071527.1:630000-930000 GCF_023921225.1 Legionella lytica | reverse complement strand
AAAAGACGAAATTCTTTTAATGTCGTACCAGAAAAATATCAACCAGCCAGCAAAGAAGTGGTTGAAGAGAATATCAGGCAGTGCAAAGCCTATTTATTTAAATAATAGAAGGAGAAGCAATATGTTGGTTTTAACAAGAAAAGTTGGGGAATCTGTTGTTATCAGTGAGGAAGTTTACTGCACTGTAGTGGGTTATCGTGATGGTGAAGTTCGCCTTGCTTTCGATGCCCCTCAATCAATTCCTGTTCACCGTGATGAAATCCAAAGACGTATTTATCGAGAACGCCAAAAAGATCAATGGTTCAGCGACTCTCCTTCCAATAAGGAAAGCATTGTTGACCGTTTAATTAGCAAATTCAAACACGGCTTGAAGTCAGCATAAAAACATCGAGGATTATTCGTATGAAAGCACAAGAAGAACAAGGGATAACGGTTAAAGACCGCGCCCGTGAAAAGCTAAGGCGTGATTTGGGTGGCATGATTGAACAGGCGCTAAGTGATCCTAAAACCGTTGAAATTATGCTCAATGCGGATGGCAAACTTTGGCAGGAACGTCTTGGTGAAACAATGCGTTGTATAGGTAGTATCAATGACGCTCGTGCTGAATCCATCATTAAAACTGTTGCAGGCTTTCATGGTAAGGAAATAACCCGTTTTAATCCGATACTGGAAGGTGAGCTGCCACTGGATGGATCACGTTTTGCAGGGCAGCTGCCACCAGTGGTCTCAAAGCCAACATTTGCAATTCGTAAAAAAGCCATTTCGGTTTTTACACTGGACGACTACGTAAAATCAGAAATTATGACAGAAGCACAATGTGCAGTGATTAAAAAAGCTGTTATTGCACATCGAAACATTCTAGTTATTGGTGGCACGGGGTCTGGGAAAACTACATTAGTGAACGCCATTATCAATGAAATGGTTCGAAGTTCACCATCCGAGCGCGTCTTCATCATTGAAGATACTGGTGAAATTCAATGTGCAGCTGAGAATTGCGTTCAATATCACACTACTCTTGATGTCAATATTACCCAGCTTTTGAAAACCACACTTAGGATGCGGCCAGATCGAATCCTTGTCGGTGAAGTGCGAGGCAGTGAAGCATTGGATTTACTCGATGCCTGGAATACTGGTCATGAGGGTGGTGCTGCCACTTTGCATGCCAATAACTGTCTTGCAGGACTTCATCGTTTGAAATCACTGATTACTCGTAACCCCGCAGCACCTGCTGAAATTGAACCTTTGATTGGTGAAACGGTTCATTGTGTGGTGCATATCACAAGAACACCGCAAGGACGCAGAGTTGAAGAAATCATATCGGTTAAAGGGTATGAAAACGGTCATTACAACATCGAACAACTTATTTAAGGAGAATAGGTATGAACCAAGCAGTTAATATAAATTATCGAAGTCTATTGATGATGGGAGCGATTGTTTTATTGCTTCTGTTAATAACACACCCTGCATGTGCATCTAGCGCAGGTGGAGGATTACCTTTTGACTCGTATCTGACCAAAATACAAAAATCCATAACAGGCCCATTTGCATTTACCGCAGCAATTATTGGTTTGGTTGGCGCAGGAGCCACGCTGATTTTTGGTGGTGAAATGAATGGCTTTTTGCGAACCCTTCTCTTTATTGTACTGGTGCTTGCATTCTTAGTTGCAGCACAAAATACCATGACAGCAATTACAGGCAAAGGAGCCGAAATTGCTAAACCTTCAGTCTCAAAAATAGCTATGGAGACACAGCCATGAGTCTTCGCACCATTCCTATACGCAGATGTGGTAACCGCCCAAGTCTTTTTATGGGTGGTGACCGCGAGCTGGTTATGTTCTCAGGTTTACTGTCAGCAATCTTAGTATTCGCAGCTCAGGATTGGCTTGCCGCTATTTTTGGTTTTGCCCTTTGGTTTTTATCTTTAAAAGGTCTAAGGCTTATGGCAAAGGCTGATCCTTATATGAGAGCAGTTTATCTGAGACAAAGAGGCTATCAGGCATATTACCCAGCTCGTTCAACCCCTTTTCGTAATAATAAAGGGGGTTATTTATGATCCAGTTCATTACCTTTTTAATCAGTATCACGGGGCTATTGCTATTAGGTATTTTGTTTAGCACAGCTCAAATGAAAAGTCGTAAACATCATGTCAAAAAACATCGAAGTCATACAGCAGGATTGGTTGATTTACTGAATTATGCGGCAGTTGTCGATGATGGCGTAATTATCGGTAAAAATGGATCGTTTATGGCAGCCTGGCTTTATCAAGGTGAGGATATTGCCAACACTACCGATGAAGCGCGTGAAATGATGGCTTTTCGAATCAATCAGGCAATGTCCTCTATGGGTAATGGCTGGATGATTCATGTAGATGCCATAAGACGTGCTGCTCCTAGTTATAGTGAGTCTAGTGCTTCATACTTCCCCGATCTCGTGTCGAAGGCTGTTGACGAGGAAAGAAGGCAATACTTTGAAAGTATTGGTGCTTTGTATGAAGGTTATTTTGTTATCACCCTAACCTGGTATCCACCTGTATTGGCTCAAAAGCGTTTTGTTGAATTGATGTTTGATGATTCAGGGGAGAAATTAAACCACAAAGAAAAAACCCATCAATTAATTGAAACATTCAAGCAATCATGCAGAAACTTTGAATCTCGTATGAGCGCTGCGCTTCACCTCGAAAGGTTAGGCTCAGAAATATTCATCAATGAAAACAATAAAGTCACTCAGGATAACTTTTTAAGACACATTCAATATTGTGTCACAGGGATTAACCACCCCGTAAATCTGCCTAAAAATCCAATTTATCTGGATGCACTCATAGGTGGTCAGGAATTAATTCCAGGTATAACACCCAAAATTGGCCGAAAGTTCATTCAATGTGTTGCTATTGAAGGATTCCCCATGGAATCTTACCCAGGTATTTTAACGCTGTTGACTCAATTGCCTGTGGAATATCGCTGGAACTCTCGCTTCATATTCATGGATCCCCATGAAGCTGTAGCTCATTTCACTAAGTTCCGTAAAAAGTGGAAACAAAAGGTCAGAGGCTTTTTTGACCAAATGTTTAATACCAGCTCCGGTATCGTTGATGAAGATGCACTCAGCATGGTTAATGACGCGCAAGCAGCCATTGCCGAAACCAATTCAGGAATGGTGGGTCAAGGCTACTATACATCCGTCGTTGTATTAATGGATGAGGATAGAACGAGCGTTGAGAAAGCCGCCCTATTTATTGAAAAGAATATCAACGCTTTAGGCTTTAGCGCACGAACAGAAACCATTAATACTATGGATGCCTACATGGGTAGTCTACCAGGCCATGGTGTTGAAAACATCAGAAGACCTCTGATGAATACCATGAATCTGGCAGACTTGTTGCCAACATCCAGCATTTGGACAGGTGAAAATAAAGCACCCTGTCCCCTGTTTCCACCTCAATCACCGCCTCTGCTTCACTGTGTCACCAGTGGTAATGCGCCATTTCGTTTGAATCTTCATGTCAGAGACTTAGGTCACGGCATTATGTTTGGTCCAACACGCTCTGGGAAATCAACCCATCTTGGTTTATTGGCATTGTCCTGGCGTCGATATAAAGATGCACGTATTTATTCTTTTGATAAAGGCATGTCTATGTATCCAACCTGTAAGGCAACAGGTGGGGAGCATTTCACTATCGCAGGCAAAGACTCTCGCCTTGCCTTTGCGCCCTTGCAGTTTTTAGAAACTAAAGCGGATAGAGCCTGGGCTATGGAGTGGATTGATACGATTCTAGCTTTGAATGGTTTGAATACCACACCAGCTCAGCGCAATGAAATCGGTCATGCCATTCTAAGCATGCATCAAAGTAGCTCTAAAACCTTATCAGAATTTGTCATGACGATTCAGGATGAACCCATCAGAGAAACATTAAAGCAGTACACTATTGATGGTTTGATGGGACATTTATTGGATGCAGAAAGTGATGGGCTTGGTTTGTCTTCCTTTATGACTTTTGAAATCGAGCATTTAATGGGCTTAGGTGAAAAATTTGCATTGCCTGTGTTGCTTTATCTCTTTAGGCGGATTGAAACCTCATTAGATGGTCGCCCCACCTTAATCTTGCTTGATGAAGCCTGGTTAATGCTGGCGCATCCTGTGTTTAAAAACAAGATTGCTGAATGGCTTGATTCCATGGCTAAGAAAAACTGTGTGGTGTTTATGGCAACCCAACATTTATCTCATGCAGCCAACTCTGGAATCTTAGATATTATTGTTGAATCAACTGCCACTAAAATCTTTTTACCCAATCTGTATGCAAGAGATCCTGAGACCCGACTCATTTATGAGCGCATGAGCTTAAATCCACGCCAGATAGACATCATAGCATCTGCTCAACCCAAGCGTGATTACTACTACGTCAGTGAAAAAGGCCAAAGACTTTATCAATTGGCGTTAGGACCTTATGCCTTGGCGTTTGTTGGTGCAACAGATCCCGATTCGATTGCGCGTATGAAGCAATTAGAATCGAAGTATGAAAGTGAGTGGGTCTCTCAATGGCTTTCAGAAAAAGGTATTCCTTTGGCTCAGTACGGAGAAGCAGCATGAAAAAAAGTATAACGAATAACCCTTATCTCAACGCCAGACGCGCCTGGAATGTTCATACCGCAGGACTGATGAAATCACTACACCTTTGGCAATTGGTGGGATTAGGTAGTCTGTTAATCGCATTGGCGGCTGTTGGTGGGCTCATCGCGATAGGTAGCCAATCCAAATTTATCCCTTTGGTGTTTCAACAAGATGCCAATGGCAATACCTTATCAGTTACCCGTGCTGATAAGGTTGGTGAGGCAAGCATTGATGATTATCGTGCTGCAGCTGCTCATTTTATTGAAAACGTTCGCATGGTAAGCCTTGATACCGAACTGCAAAAGAAAGCAGTTTTTCAGGTGTATTCCTATTTAAATGCCAATGATGCGGCTTTGGCCAAGATTCAAGAGTTCTACAGCGACAAACAGCAATCTAATCCCTTTGAAAGAGCTGCCTTTGAGATTGTGAGCATAGACATTCGTTCAGTGCTTCAAGAGTCCGATGAGACCTGGCAAGTCGACTGGATTGAAACGGTGAGAAATCGTGATGGATCGCTTAAAGAAAAGCCTCGCATGATGAAAGCGATGATTACTCTGTATCAAGAGAATGAAATCAATGATGCCACCAGTGAATCCATTTTAAAAAATCCCCACCTGATTTATGTGCGTGATTTTAACTGGTCCTACGAATTAAAGCATGGAGAACAGCAATGAAAAGAATAATGCAGGTATTTTGTTTATTAACACCGCTCACAAGTTTTGCATTGGATAACACTATTCTGGCCGAGCATTATTTTTCGGATACTGTACCCATGCTATCGAGTCAGGAAAAACAAGGTTTAGATATTGCGGAGCGTACACAACAAGGAGAAAAAACAAGTATACCCTTTGCTTCTGCTGATGGTTCAGTCAGTTTTATTTATGGATCAGGGCAAATTAGGGTAGTTTGTGCCCCTTTACAAGTGTGTGATATTGCCCTTCAACCAGGTGAGCAATTTAACGACATGAACGTCGGTGACCCACGCTTTGTTGTTGAACCATCTCTCACAGGATCTGGGGCACTGCAACAAATCCATCTGCTAATAAAACCTAAAGATGTAGGGCTTGATTCTTCTTTGGTAGTCACCACAGACAGAAGAACATATCACTTTAGATTAAAGTCAGATAGAACCGAATTTATGCCTTACATTTCGTTTACTTATCCTGATGAAGCTAAAGCCAAATGGCAGTTACTACAACGCATCCAGGCTGAAAGACGAAAAGTAGATACCTTACCAGAAACCAATGAATATCTAGGCGATCTTAACTTCAATTATCGCATTCAAGGCAATGCCCGATTTAAGCCAGTTAGAGTTTATAACAATGGCGTCAAAACGATTATTGAGATGCCAAGAACCATGGCTCAAAGTGAAGCGCCCGCGCTGCTAGTTTTAAGAAGTCGAGGGCTATTTAAAAAATCAGAGTCCGTCATGGTCAATTATCGCCTTCAGGGTTGTCGTTACATCGTGGATGGTGTTTTTGATAAAGCCGTATTGGTTATCGGCAGCGGTTCCTCTCAAGAAAAAATTACGATTACAAGGTGCTGAAGATGAAAGAATTAAGTGTTTTACTGCTCGCTGTCTTGTTATCAAGCTGTGCCAGCATGCGTTATGGCAATTTCACCCAAATGCCTCAGGGTAAAGATGCTTATTTGGCGGCAGATGCAGCCACTCAATTAATCCGAGTCTATCCACCTGCTCAAAATACATTTTGTATTGGTCAGGCAGTCAACGATGGCTTTGGCTTAAGTCTTATTCAAAACTTGAGAAAAAAGGGCTATGGCATCAATGAAAATCAATGCCCTAAGAATAAAGCTAATTTTTTCTACGTTCTTGATGAGCTTAAACCTCAAAGTTACAGAATAAGCCTTTTTGTAGGAATACAAACATTGAGCCGGCTGTATGCAAAAAACAATGAAAATATCATCCCTGTCAGCGCATGGACTCATAAGGAGTAGAACGATGAATCGAAATAATGATTATTTGTCACCAGACAATTCACCGCAAAAGCTTCAAACCACAGGTGTAAAACGAGTAAATAATGTGCCACTCATAATTGCAATTGGTATTTTAACTCTTTTTGTGGTGCTCATCGCATTAGTTGCCAATAAACGGGCTAATGCGCAAAACCAGCCATCAGAAATAGTAAAGGTTAAGAACCCTAAGAAAAATACCATGAGCCTTGCCAATGATGTGGTAGGAAATCATAAAACAGCAGTGATTCCTTCCCAGAGTGACACGATAGCTAATAATGAAACAGGTCCTTTGCCCATTCCTGAACAACTTCCTCATCAAGAAGATACTCTGACACAAGAGGTATCTGAAGCTGAAATCGAGCGTATTCGTCAGGAAAAAACTCAAGAATTTGAAGAGGCTGTCAAAGCTAAGTCATCCGTAATGGTCGATAACCCACGATTAAATAATCGCGACACTACTAAAACATCTATGAATAGCACTGAGATGACATTAAACATCGACCCTTCATCAGCATTTAAAGAGCAGCTCGCATTATTACAAGGAAGACAGGCCAAACCTATGCCACAAACATTAGGTGGCGAGGAAAATGAAATGCGTTGGCATTTAAATTCAACGCTGCAAAATCCAAACAGTCGATACGAACTAAGAGCTGGCAGCGTGATTCCAGGGGTAATGATTAGTGGTATTTCTTCAGAATTACCAGGCCAAATCATCGCTCAAGTATCACAAAACGTATATGACACCGCTACCGGAAAATATCTTTTAATACCTCAAGGAACGAAGATATTGGGACTTTATTCCAGTGATGTCCCTTTTGGTCAGTCTTCCGTATTAGTGGCTTGGCAACGCCTAGTGTTTCCAGACAGTAAAGCTTTGGATATTGGGTCTATGCCGGGTGCTGATAGTGCTGGATATGGTGGTTTTCGCGATCAGGTAGATCATCATTATGCGCGAATTTATGGTTCAGCGCTTTTAATGTCAGGCATTATTGCGGGTATTACTTATAGCCAAAATACCAATCAATCTAACCAATTGGGTTACGCTCAGCCCACAGCTGGCAGTGTGATGAGTCAGGCTTTAGGGCAACAGTTGGGCGAGGTTACTTCGCAACTGGTTTCAAAAAACCTGAATGTGTCTCCTACTATCAATGTCCGTCCAGGTTATCGTTTCAATATCATCGTAGTGAAAGATTTAACGTTTAAACAATCATATAAGCAATTTGCTTATCAATGAAGGAGAGCATTATGAAATTTAAATCCATGATTATTTATTGCTTTGCTTTACCAGTATTCGCGGGTGGTGCGCCTGTGTTTGACATTGCGAACTGGATTCAAAATGGAAAAATGATTGCAACTCAGCTTAGCGAGTATAAAACGCAAGTCGATCAATACAAAAATCAGATGGATCAATATCAAAACATGTTAGACAACACCAAATCACTGACTTCCTTTGAATGGGATAATGCCAACTCGGTTATTAATAATTTGCTGGAGTCGACTGATACCATTGATTACTACAAGCAGGAAGCTGGCAGCCTCCAAGGGTATCTTGACCGATTCCAAAGTCAGGAATACTACCAAAAGACCCCGTGTTTTAATGGCACGGGTCAATGTTCTGCTGAAGAACTTAGAAAAATCAAACAAAGCAGATTAGCGGCTTCTGTTGCTGAAAAACGCTCCAATGATGCCATGCTCAAAGGGATTGATAAACAACAACAGAGCTTAAAAAATGATTCTGCAAAGCTGCGTACGTTGCAATCTCAAGCACAAAGTGCTGCAGGCCAAAAACAGGCTCTCCAAGCCGCTTCTCAATTAGCAAGTAATCAATCCCATCAATTGCTCCAAATCAGAGGCGTGTTATTGGCGCAACAAAATGCACAGGCAGTCAAAGATGCAGCAAGTGCCAATAAGGAAGCGATACAGACTGCAGGAGATGAGCATTTCAGATCTGGGGCATACCATAAAAGCTCAGGGAAAAAATGGTAATCCATCATAAAAAGGAGAGGAAATGAAAATTTTATGTTTATCAATTTTGGTTCTTACTTGTGTCCTGTCAGGTTGCGACAGTGCTGAAACCACAGCTCAAAAAAAAGCTGATCATTTGGCTTCGCTAAGATGTGACAGTTCAAGAGAAGGTCGTACTAAAGAAGAACTCCAAGCGATTGGCGATGCATGTTTCCGAGGGGGTAGTTATTCCAAAAGTTCTGGCAAAAAGTGGTGATGGTATGAATAAAAAAATAACTCCCTATTTTATTCTTTTTTGCTTACTTGGGTTTTCTGCTTGCTGCCATGCTCAGGGGCATGGCATGGATAGTCGTGATTTGCTGGATAATATTTTACAACGGTTTGCCAGCACATCCGCGCTATGGAGCAAAACCATGTTGAGTTATGCCAGATATCTGTTCTGGTCTTTGGCATTAATCAGTATGGTGTGGACTTACGGCTTGATGGCATTGCGAAAAGCAGACATTCAAGAATTCTTGAGCGAAACGGTACGATTTTTTGTGGTTGTCGGTTTTTTCTATTGGATTTTAGACAATGGACCTGCAATTGCAAAAGCAATCATAGACTCCATGCGGCAACTTGCAGCAAAGGCTTCTGGAATTAATGAGCATGTCTCTCCTTCTGATATTGTGGATGTTGGGTTTGATATTGTCTCAAAAGCTATAGACAGTTCATCCATCTGGTCCCCTGCAGCAACTACAGTTGGTTTGCTCGTTGCCGGGGTCATTCTGATTATTCTAGCTTTAGTCAGTATTAACATGCTCATTATCTTAATCACCGCCTGGATCTTAACCTATGGTGGCATTGTTTTATTAGGGTTTGGTGGTGGCCGTTGGACGCAGGATATTGCGATTAACTACTACAAAACCGTATTGGGTATCGCATTGCAAGCTTTTGCCATGATTTTGATTATTGGTATCGGTAAATCTTTTGTAGATCAATATTACGCAGCGATGTCTGAAAACATCATGCTTAAAGAAATGTTTGTCATGCTGGTTGTTGCCGTACTGTTATTGGTTCTTATTGACAAAATTCCGCCTGCTTTAGCTGGCATTGTGTCCGGAGGTGGTTCTGGCGGTGGACTCGGTCTTGGTGGAGCTATGGGAGCCGCTGGAATTGCAGGTGCTGCCATGGCAGGCGCAGCAGGCACCGCACTTGCCCAAAGTGGTGGTGGATTATCCGCACTTAATGCCGCGTTTAAAGCAGCCAGTCAATCAACCAATTCTGGTGAAACAAGTACACTGTCAGGAATGGATAAAGGTTCCAGAACTGGTGGTTTAGCTGAAGCAATGGGAACTGCTGCCAAATTTGCAGGTTCATTTGGGCAACATTTAGCCTCAGGCACTATGGATGTTGCTCGCGAGAAAGCGAATTCAATTAAAGAATCGATTGCTGAGAAAATCGCGGACACAACGGGTGGTAAAATTGCGGAGGCAATACAAAGTAATGCGAATTCATCCACTTCTGAATCACAAGAATCCAATGCGCAAAATATTTTATCCATGGGCACGCCTGCGGGTAGCCTTAGTTCAGGAGTTGAAGCTTCAGATGAGGTGAGCCAATTTGTGAACCAAAAGGCATCTGGAGAGAGCCAATGAGCCAAAACAAACCTAATAAAGCTATAGGTCCTCAAGTCAGAGAAAAAAATCACGGCAAGATAAATAGAACGTTAGTCTTATTAGTGATTTGCTCTTTCTTATTCAGCATGCAAATTGGAACTCAGTTTTTCGCGCATCAATTTCACTATACTGATGCCCTTGGAGGGGCATTTGCACCTATTTATATGCCTTGGCAGATTTTTATCTGGGCTATTAAGTATCAACCCTATTACCCAGATTCTTTTAATGCTGCCTTTGGCCTCATTGTTATGATGGGTTGTCTGTTTTTAATGATGATAGTGTTGGCCTCCAAGTATTTTAAAAAGAACAATGTGAGTGACTACCTCCATGGTTCAGCCAGATGGGCTAATTGGGAGGACTTAAACAATGCAAGCCTCATTGGACATGATGAAGGAGTTTATGTTGGCGCGTTTGAAGATGACAAAGGAGCAATTCATTATCTACGCCATAATGGGCCAGAGCATGTTTTAACTTATGCACCAACGCGCTCAGGCAAAGGTGTTGGTCTTGTGATTCCCACCCTTCTATCGTGGAAACATTCTTGCGTCATCACTGATTTAAAAGGCGAGCTTTGGGCAATGACTGCTGGATGGAGGCAGAAACATGCTACCAACAAGGTCATTCGATTTGAACCTGCAACGTTAAAAGGAAGCGCACGCTGGAACCCTCTGGATGAAATAAGAGTAAGTACGGAATCAGAGGTGGGTGACGTACAAAATTTGGCAACACTTGTGGTTGATCCCGATGGTAAGGGGTTGGAAACCCACTGGCAGAAAACCTCTCAAGCCCTTCTAGTTGGTTTTATTCTACATGCGATTTATAAACTGAACAACCAGGGAGAGCCAGCCACATTTCCTAACATTGACCGCATGCTGGTTGATCCCAATATTAACATTGCTGACCTGCTCATTGAAATGACCCAATACCCGCATGTTGAGGGTAAAACCCATCCTGTTATATCAGCCTCGGCTCGTGACATGATAGATAGACCGGAAGAAGAAGCAGGCTCTGTGTTATCTACTTTAAAATCTTATCTGGCGTTATATCGCGATCCAGTGGTTGCGCATAACGTATCTGCATCAGATTTTTGTATCCGCGATTTAATGAATCATGAAAATCCCGTGAGCCTCTATATCGTTACTCAACCCAATGACAAGGCAAGGCTTCAGCCTCTGGTTAGAGTCATGATAAATATGATAGTGAGACTATTGGCCGACAGAATGGAATTTGAGCGTGTGTCCGATGACAAAGGATTATCTTATGTTAGTGCTAAAAAAACGTATAAACATCGACTGCTTTGCATGATTGATGAATTTCCAAGCCTTGGGAAACTCGACATACTACAAGAGTCATTAGCTTTTGTTGCCGGCTATGGTTTAAAGTTTTACTTAATTTGTCAGGACATTAATCAGCTTAAAAGCCGTGAACGAGGCTATGGCCCCGATGAAACCATCACTTCAAATTGTCATATCCAAAATGCTTATCCTCCCAACAGAGTTGAAACCGCAGAACATCTGTCCAAGCTGACAGGTCAAACAACTATTGTTAAAGAACACATTACCACCAGTGGCAAACGCTTTTCTACGTTCTTAAATCAAATATCAAAAACCGTTCAGGAAATATCAAGACCTCTTTTAACGATTGATGAGTGTCTACGTATGCCAGGACCTAAAAAAGATGCTAATGGCCTGATTATTGAGGCTGGGGATATGGTTGTATATGCAGCGGGCTTCCCTGCTATTTATGGTAAACAACCTCTTTACTTTAAAGATCCGATCTTCATGGCAAGAGCATCCGTTGAGGCTCCTGTCCACTCAGATATTTTACGTACTCGTTTAAGTGAAGATGAGGTCATCAGGTTATGAAAAAACTGTCAGCCATCATCTCTATTTTCTTGATCAGCCTTATTGTTGTAGGCACACTATTTCATGCCATGGGTTTTAGGATAAACCTGACTGAATCCATTCCTATAGGCTTATATCGCGTTACCAGCGAAGCCCCTATCAAAAATACTTATGTGATTTTTTGTCCTGATAACAGAGAGTCATTTGGGTTAGCGAGGGATAGAGGTTATATAGACCATGGTCTTTACTGTGATGGATATGGTTACTTAATGAAAAAAGTGGTGGCTGTTTCTGGCGATATCCTCTCTGTGACCAATAAAGGGGTATTTGTTAATCACATACTAACCCCCTATTCAAAACCAAAACTACAGGATGGGATGAAGCGTGACTTACCTCAATGGCAAGTAATGAATTACCAACTCCAAAAAGATGAAGTGATGACTATGACCAGTCAAAGCGAATGGTCATTTGATGGTCGATATTATGGTCTTGTTCATACGAAACAAATCAAAGGAATGATCACACCCATATGGGTTATTAATAAACGGGGGAATACACATGAGTCATGAAACCGAGTTAATGGATGTGATTTCAGAAAAATACGAGGATTTAGTAATCCCTGGCTTTCTTGTCGAAGTCAGTCCAATAGAAGCTGAAATCATGGGCGCATTTTTTGAAGATGCACTCAATGAAGAAGATGCGATGGAGGCCATGTATGACTAAAATACCCTACCATCAAGTTGTTGCCAATCAAATTATTGAAAGCCTGAAAGCAGGAACCGCTCCCTGGTTGAAACCATGGGAGCCAGGTATAGGCAATGGTCAAGTTCCATATAATCCGATCACAGGAAAGCGTTATCGAGGAATTAATGCATTGTATTTAATGCTGAACCAAAGTGATGACAACCGTTGGTTAACCTACAAGCAAGCACAAAATATGGACGGGCAAGTTCGCAAGGGAGAAAAAGGTACCACAATCCAATATTGGAAATTTCATGAAGAACAAACCAAACACGATGATGCTGGTAAACCTGTGCTTGATGTGCATGGTAATCCATTAAAAGTGCAGGTGAATCTTGAACGACCTAAGGTATTTTATGCAACGGTATTTCATGCTTCTCAAATTGATAATATGCCAGAGCTTAATGCAAAAGAGTCTGATTGGTCCTTAATTGAAAGAGCAGAAAAGCTATTACATAAATCTGGCGCCAACATTGAACACTCTGAAGCAGACAGAGCTTTTTACAGATTATCGACTGATAGCATCCATCTTCCACCAAAAGAGCAATTTAAATCCGCAGCGAACTACTATGCTACTGCTTTGCATGAACTAGGACATTGGAGTGGTCATCCCTCAAGATTGGATAGAGATTTAGGCCATCCCTTTGATGCAAAAGAAGAATTGAGAGCAGAAATTGCAAGCATGCTGTTAGGTGCCGAACTTGGTATAGGCCATGATCCATCGCAACACACTGCTTATATCAAATCATGGATTCGTGTTTTGGAAAATGAGCCCCTCGAAATCTTCAAAGCTTCTGCGGACGCTGAAAAGATAGTCAATCACATCTGTGCTCTTGATCAAGTTCAGGAAATACAGCAGGCACAGCGGATAAACATCAGAGAAGACAGCGCCATTGAGAGAGCCGTTATGGAAAATAAACAACACACCACTGAAAAGATCTGGCTAAGCATTCCCTTCAAAGACAAAGAAACCGCAAAAACCCAGACAGGCAAACTGCCCGATGGCACCGCGGCCATCGCCTGGGATAAAGCCCAGAAATGCTGGTATGCAAATCCCGGTGTCCCTTTAGATACAATCAAGACATGGCTACCCAATCCACAAGCATTAGCTCAAGACAAAGCCATCTCACCAGAAGATGAGTTCAAAGAAGCGCTGATTAGCATGGGAGCAATCGCCACAGGCAAACACCCCATCATGGACAGCAAGCCGCATCGAATCGAAATGGATGGAGATAAACAAGGTGAAAAGGCTGGATTCTACGTGGCACATTTAGATGGCATCCCGGCTGGCTACATCAAAAACAATCGTACAGGGGAAGAACTGAAATGGAAGAGCAAAGGCTATATCTTAACTGATGAACAAAAGGCTACCCTTAAGTCCCAAGCCCTGCAGAATCAAAAAAATCGGGAACTTAAGGTTGAAGAATTACAAAGAACTACGGCAGTCAGGCTTAAGGAAAAGCTATCCCTGATGAACGAGTTAACCGAACCCACGCCTTACCTGACAGCCAAAGGAATTCAGGTTCACTCCGGTATCTACACTGATGAGGACAAGCGCTTAACCTACATCCCTGCCACCGACATTGAGGGTAACGTATGGACAGTTCAGTATATTGCCGAGGATGGTACAAAACGCTTTGCCAAAAATGCAAGAAAAGAAGGCTGTTTTCATGTCCTGGGAGGTCTGGATAAACTAGTCAATGTCCCTGTGATCGTCATCGCTGAAGGCTATGCCACCGCCGCAACCATAAAACAGGCCACAGAATTACCAGCCGTTGTATCAGCATTAGACTCAGGCAACCTCAAAGCAGTCGCCAAAACCTTGCATGAAAAATACCCCCATATCCCAATCATAATTGCCGCTGATGACGATAAGCATCTAGAGCTAAGCAAGGGCGTGAACCCGGGCAAAGAAAAGGCCACAGAAGCTGCCAAGGCCGTCAATGGCCTGATTATCCTTCCTACCTTTGCGCCTGGCGAACAGTCTGAAAACCCTAAAAAATTTAGCGATTTTAATGATATGGCCAGGCTTAGCCGTTTGGGCGTGGAGGTGTAAGACGACAGTTCAAGCCGAAAGTTGAAAAACTAGCTAAAAAACACAATCTGCCATGCTATTCATGGCGGGGTAATGTTGTTCACATCAGTTAAAATCAAGCTATAGAGATACATTAACGACTTTGATGCTTTTACAATAAGTTGCAAGATCTCATTCTGCTGAAAGATATTGCAACTTTGGAGTGGTTGAAATTTTGCTTGAAGTATAAAATCTATGAAGAAAACCATTTTAGATGACATTACTTTTGCTTAATTGCTTGCAATCTCAGTCTAAGAATGCTTGTTCAGTAAAAATCCATGCGTCAATTGCCCATCGTCCTCCGCCCCTAATCAACAAATAAATAGAAGCTAAAAGCATACACACATCCGTACGGATTTCGTGCATCATGCTCCAAAAACCATAACGTGAAAATTTGGCGACATGAAACATCCACCAGTCGTGTCCGAGCAGAATAGGTATTTTAGTTGAAATAATAGCCACTATCATAATAATAATTAGAGGGATAGCTGCCAGCCGAGTGACTAAACCCAATAGAATTAATAAACCACATGTTATTTCAGTTATTCCTACAAATGGCCCCATGATATCGGGGAAGGGAATTCCAATCTGGGCGAATCGCCCACTGCCTAAAATAGCGGGGAATATCAATTTCTGTATTCCTTCTGGAAGAAATACAAAACTCACCAAGAGCCTGATTAAAATAGTTACTGAAGAATCTTCTGTTTTTATCAAACTCCATTGTAATTTTCGAAATTCCATTCGTTACATTTCCTTTTTTATGGTCGTTATGAAAAACAGTTGCAAAAATTATCGTTTAGTATGGAGGAGATATTGGTTTCTGTGCAACCTCATCATTTAATGATATTTTTATTGTAGACTTTGCCTCTTGAGACTAAATTATTATAAACAGCTATTCCTATTGAATAGAAGAGAAAAGCCCCTGTGCTAATGGAGAAATCATTGATTGACCAAAAGTATAAAAAGGAACGGGTAACCATAACGAGCATTTTTCTGATTTTTTTAAAATTGGGATGCATTAGCTTTGGTGGTCCCATAGCGCATCTTGGTTATTTCCGTGATGAGTTTGTAGGTCGATTAAAATGGCTGAGTGACCATGCCTATGCTGATTTGGTTGCATTATGTCAATTTTTGCCAGGACCAGCGAGTAGCCAAGTGGGTATTGCACTTGGCCTGTCAAAAGGTGGCGTTCGAGGTGCCATAGCTGCCTGGCTTGGATTTACTCTACCTTCTGCTTTGCTGATGGTGATATTTGGCCTTGCTCTTATCAAGATGGGTATTCATGATAATCCTCCCTGGATTCATGGTTTGAAAGTAGTTGCTGTGGCAGTTGTTGCTCAAGCACTTTGGGGCATGAGCGTTTCTTTATGTCCTGACAAAACAAGAGCAAGCCTTGCAGTGTTGGCTTGCATTGGTTCAAGCATCATTCCTTATGCCAGTGGACAAATAGCGATGATAGTGCTTGGCGGTCTTTTTGGTTTGTTTTTTCTTTCTCCTGAAAAATCACTTCCTACCAGTGAGTTGAGAATTAATCTTAGTAGACGCACAGGGATTATTGTGTTGCTTACTTTTTTTATTTTACTCACTTTGCTACCGATTTTGTCTTTTTATATCGCAAGCTATCCTATGCAATTATTTGAATCCTTTTATCGAGCTGGTTCTTTGGTCTTTGGTGGGGGACATGTGGTTTTACCTCTGTTGCAAGCCAAGGTTGTTCCGAATGGTTGGGTCGATAACTCTCTTTTTCTTGCAGGATATGGGGCTGCTCAAGCTCTACCTGGGCCTCTTTTTACATTCGCAGCATTCCTTGGTGCGGTGTCGACAAGCACACCAAATGGATGGCTTGGCGCGAGCATTGCCTTAGTTGCTATCTTTTTGCCTTCATTTTTATTGATAATTGGAGCATTACCTTTATGGGCAAACCTGCGCCAACATCCTTCCATGCAAAGAGCCATACTGGGAATAAACGCATCAGTGGTAGGTTTGTTATTAACCGCATTTTACCAACCCGTTTGGACCAGTGCTATTTTTTCGTTAAATGATTATTTGTTAGCAATGACTGCTTTTCTTTTGCTCCAATTTTGGCGGGTTCCAGCATGGATTGTTGTCCTTTTTTGTGCAGTATCGGCCGGATTAGGATGGCATTAAACCAGATTAATAATTGTTTATCTAATCGAATAACTCTTAACTTTTTATCACTTCACTTGTTTACGTATTAGTTTTACAAATACTATTTCGTGAAGTTGCTCAGAAAGTGGAAATACATATTGATGAATTAGGGGGGAAATATAAATTATGATGCTTGCAGAAAGCAAAGCAACAATAGCACCTCCTAACATATCAAAAGGAAAATGCACACCCACATAAATACGAGCCCAACCAACCAAAAAAGACGACAATACAAGTATAAAACTTGTTATAGCTTCCGTTGATTCCCGCCACAGATAAACGAAACAAATAGCACAGAGAGCTGTAAAGTGATCACTGGGAAATGAACTATCTGGGGCATGAGGAAGGTAAGTATGTCCAATACCCAACATAAATGGTCGCGGATGAAACCATAGGAGACTAATTCCCCAATTAATGAGTAATGCAAATAAACTAGCGCCAAATGCTAAAAATAGAGTATAGCGCTTTTTTGAGTCACCTAGTACCCATATGAACACAAGCCCTATCACAATAAAAAAGACGAGATATTTCGCGGTAAAAATACCAACCCACAACTGATAGTTGGATATGTTTTCACTGGCATTAATTTGATGAAACCAATTGAAGTTTAGATGCTCCATTTTAGACTTAACCTCCTCATTATTTTTCTTTAGTGAAGACAACATTGATGAAAAAGGTAGAAATTACAAAACTGACCAAAGTTTCCCACTACTCCTTTCACCAGTTTTTCAGGAAAATATAAAACTAATATTAGCCCTGCCATTAAAAGTTATTCGGCCAAAAAACAATCAAATCTTTTCTCCGAAAATGGATTGGGGCGTAAATTTTGCGAGGTCATAAATATGTAATTCCTTTTCAATCGCTTCTACTTGGGACACCATCCCATCAAATCCATCTTTACCGAATCGTTTATGCTCTTCTTCTTCAAATTGCTCACCCATTTCCTGGTATTCGCTGTCTGAAACAATAGCCTTGAAAGCGGGGAACAGAACCGTATCCTCTCTTGCCGCATGTGACTCATACATGTTAATGAATTGATATAAGACTTCGATAAAATTCTTATTATGGGATTTAAAGTGTTTCGAACTTGATGCTTCTAAAATGTAATCGGTTAATTTCCTTCCTGCCTGATGCTGAATTTTAAGGGTGCTTACCAAATCAACCAGCCGACCTTTCTTTTCAAACCGTGGAAACAGAAAATTTTCTTCAAGTTTTTCATGATACTCTTCAATAAAATGCCGAATGATGGTGGCTGATTTATTAATAAGGGCAGGATTTAACTCCTGTTTTTCATTCATTCGATGAATGGCTTCCCGATAAATAAGAATGATGCGGCGCAGGATACCATGCTCCCTCATTAAGTCCTCATTAGGGGAGACTTCTTCTTCCTCTTTTTTATCAAGATTGAGGATTGGGCTTGCTAAAAGCAGGGGGCTGGCTATTAATGAGCCACCAACCACTAGAGCCGCTTTTTTAAGAAAATTTCGGCGATTTAATAGCTCAGATGACATCTATAGTTTCCTCCTTAAAAATAATGATAAGCAACTCATCGTAAGATGATTACTTTGACACAAATTAACAGTAGAGGTCAAAAGACTCTAATACTGATGCCCCTTCAAAGAAGCCATTTAGCCTAAAAATTACCATCGCACATGGTTATCAGGTTTGAGTCTTTCCCGCTCCAACTGATCATGTGCATGATCCTGCAATAACACTTCACCTCGTTCGGCGAACTGAACCACATCGAGTTGGGACAGGTCTCGCATGCCGTTTTGATTTTCGGCCGGCGAGCTGCGTCGAGCACGGTGAGAGTTGGGCTTTGTTCTTGTTTTGCCTCGCTTTTTTCTGCCTCTTGCTCCAACAGTTTCATCGTTTGCAGCAATTCTTCTTCCATGGCCATATCGGTTTCGTCTTGGATGTTCATTATCAGTCCCCTGTTTGAGTTTAATTCGTTGGGCTTCCACATCCGGATCAGCAAAGGTGATTGGCAGGTTGTGTTGGATCACGATTTGCAGGATGATTTTTTTAAATAGCGGTGAGCCGTTGACCCGAATGCAATTGCCGTATTGTCGTTGAGCCATTTCTAGCGCCTTTTTTAATGAGTCAATAAAAGCGCCTCTGGAAATTTTGATTTCATGGCCATTATTTCTGATGACCGTTTTGCCATATTTGTATATTTCTGTACCTTCCTTGGTGATTGAATCAAGAATATTAAAATCGGCTGAAGCAGTATCTGCCCTGCCCCCGGATATGGAGTATTTGCCTTTGTTCTTTCGATTTTGAGAACGCATTGCGGTCAAAGCATCTTGATCACCATTCTCTGCCTTATACCTCAACCAATCAGCCCAAGTTCGATTTTGATGTCCATCAATATGCTGTTGGCGTTGAGCGGAATAGTTGTTGCGGATTTTCGCAATCTCCTCCAGGAGAGTCTTGCTGATTTGCCCATACAGAATTTTTTTCTGAATGCTCGGCATCCTCATTAATTTCAAGGCCTTTCGTTTTAACCTGGCTCGCTTTTTGACTTTTTCAATGGCACAGATCTTGGCTGTCCGCAGGTTTTTGAGCTTGTCTGCAAGGATGGTTTTGTTATTAAGCCGTTCATCACGATAACGGGCATATAGCTCGGAATTAGATTGGGTCTTATTAAGCGGTTCATAACGATAAGTGTTTTGCGAAGCAGTCTTAGCTTGAAATGAGACGGGTATAAATTCCCCCAGTTTGGCCAGCAGGTTCTTTTTGGAAAAATTACGGGAAACAGAACTGGCTTTAACTATAAGTCCCTTCTTGTCACAGAAAACAAATCCATTAGCTCTGAGTTTTATGGTTAGGCTATGCGCTTCCAATATTCGGTGTAACTCATACCAGCTCGCAGCTGCCTCCATTTGATCCTTGCAATGGCGTTTCATCCAGTTGATCAAGCTTTCTATACCGGCATGCTGTTCCATATCATCGGCTATATTTTCCGACCGTCCTTTTCGAGTTTGATGGTTGGTTGTTTGCAGTCCAAACTCAATTTCCAGGCAGGTGGCCACTTCAGCGAATGTTCTGTAGGCTCTGTATGGCTCAATCATGTTGAAGGTTTTAGGATGGATTTTATTGATGGCAACATGGATGTGAAGATTATCCGTGTCGTGGTGGATGGTACTGATTCTTTTGTGCTCTTTAAACCCAATAGAGGACACAACCCGATCTTCGATAGTATTCAACAGATTATCAGACAGGATTTCCCCTGAGGCGAAGGAGATCAATAAGTGATATGTTTTGTCTGCGGTAGCCCGTTGATTTTTGGCCTGAGTCGCCAATATTTCCTGAACAGCCCAGGCCGGATCGATGCTGTTACAATTAGTCAGGCTAATCTTGCCCACCCGTTCCTGTTTATCCTGGGGATCAGTGATGTATTGAACGAGACCGGCAAAGCTACTTAACCGCGCTGTCTTCATAGGGATATGACGAATAATCATAACTTTTTCACCACATCGAACATAGCTTCCTGCAACACCCTGATTTTCTTGAGCAGCGTCATTACCGTAGCATAGTCAAAATGGGCAACACGCTTATCCTGAGTCAACCAGAGTTTTAACAAGCCACCAAGCCTGCCAACATCGGCATTGATTTTGGCAAGCTGAAGAATATGGTCTTTATCTATAGCGCTTTGCAACTGGTAACCAAGGCTGATTCGTCTTAAATATTCGGCAATCGACAAACCAACACTGGCGGCATTGGCTTTAATTTGTTTTTCTTCATTGGGAAGAACTGGCACACGGAGATGGCGCCCGTTTTTTCGAGTGGGGGATTTGCTTTTATCGTCCATAAGGATGCTGACCTCTTAATAAAGTGGTTATGCAATCCTTTGGGTATTGATTTGACCTCAAAACACAGGTTTTTCGTTGAGCACCGAAGGTGCGAATAAGATTTGTGAAGTTTGGTAGCCAGCCTGCTGGTTAGCTAACTTCACCTATCTTGCCCTGCGTTTTAAGTTCATCTAATAGCATACTATCAGGTAATTTTATGTAATTTCAAGGCTATTTGTTTTAAAACCAAATTAATTTCTAATAATTACCAATAATTACGATAAATTACATATTTATGCGTTTAATAGGATATTTAATTACGCCAAAAGGAAATAAAATAACTTAACTCATTGCACGGCAACAAAATAATTTGTACCATCAGAAAGAGAATAATAATAAGTTGATGGTATGACATGGGAAACTCCCTCAGCGAACGAATCGCAGCAAAGCAAATGTTAAGAAAAGCCTCTGCTAAATCTGTAAATAAAGCCGCATTTCTTGCATTAAAAAATGATATCGCTTCAGCGCTAGCTGACGGCTGGTCTATAAAGCTTGTCTGGGAAACATTAGTTGAGGAAGGCAAAATCTCATTTTCATATAAAACTTTTTGTGGCTATGTAGCACGTTTGATTGCTGCAGAAAAAAAGCCATCTATGCAGGAAAACACCAAGGAAGATGAAAAGGCTAAAAGTAAAACAAAAACTGAAATTCGCGGTTTTACTTTTAATCCCAAACCCAACTTGGAGGAACTCTTGTAATGGCAAAAATACATATCACACTGCAGGGAAAAGGCGGTGTCGGCAAATCATTTATTTCAGCAACAACCGCACAATACAAACAACACAAAGGTCACACTCCGCTGTGTATTGACACCGACCCTATCAATTCAACCTTTCATGGCTTTAAGGCTCTAAACGTCGATCATATTCAAGTTATGAGTGGTGATGAAATTAACCCCCGTCTTTTTGATGCTCTCATTGAAAAAATTGCCTCCACAACCAATGATGTAGTCATTGACAACGGTGCCAGTTCTTTTGTACCGCTATCTCATTACCTCATCAGCAACCAAGTTCCCGCGTTGTTAAAGGAACTAGGCCATGAAATGGTGATTCATACTGTCATCACCGGAGGCCAGGCTTTATTCGATACCATTAATGGCTTTGCACAACTGATTGACCAGTTTGCAAATGAAGCTCAGTTTGTAGTCTGGCTCAATCCCTATTGGGGAGCCATAGAGCATGAAGGAAAAGCATTTGAACAACTGAAAGCCTACCGAGATAATAAAGACAGAATATCAGCCTTGATTCAAATCCCCGATCTAAAAAAAGAAACATACGGCAGAGATCTAACCGAAATGCTTCAACAAAAGCTGACCTTCGATGAAGTCCTGGCTACGCCAGAGAAAAGCATTATGACCCGTCAACGTTTAAAAATCGTTCGCGATCAACTATTTGAACAGCTGGATAGCGCCAGGGTGATCTAATGTCAGAGAAACTTGATAAAATCGTTCAAGACATCGCTGTCAAACATGGTGTACTTTTGGGTAAAGATGATCCAATCCTCATGCTTCAGACTATGAATGAACAACTGATTGAGGAAAATCGAAAAGCCCAACAGGATCTGCTGAGACTGTTCCAAGAGGAAATGGAAGACATTTCCTCACGATGGAAAGATGATGCCAAAGAAAAATCTGAAAAGGTTCTCAATGCGGCATTGGCTAGTAGTAAAGAAGCAATAACCAGATTGCTGCATGAATCTACTAAAGAATCGGTTCAAACTATTAAAAAATTGATCTCCGACTCATTGAATGAAGCCCAATTCTTAACGCAAAGGACACAAAAATTCAGTCGGGTAGCATTGGTATCATCTGCCACATTTTTTATTGCCTCTTGTATGATTTTCTTATTCTGTACGAAAATGCTGTAATGTAATTGTGTTTTACTTTGGTATTGACTAGTAAATACTGACTTGAGGCCACTAATTTGGCCTCAAATTATTTGTTTGGTACGATTTAATTTATTTGCCCCGTCAAACGAAAAATCTGCTAATCAAACCATTGGTTAATGATAATAATCCACTATTTGACTTAGTTTATAAATGTAACATGCTCCATGAACAAGTAAGACGATACCAGTTGAATTATCCATAATGTAATTTCTTACTTATAACTTCATCATAAAGTGCATTTCTTCTTTATTAGGTGACTATCCTTCTATCAATATATCCAAATTATAATTCACTGATATGATGAGAGCTTAAATCAGGTAATTTTACTCCATCATAAGACATTAAAGTCATCATGCCACTTTCTTGATGATAGAGCATATGACAATGCATCATCCAATTTCCGGGATTATCACTATCAAATTGAACTTTAACCGTAGACTTAGGCAGTACTAAAACAGTGTCTCTCATAGCCCCATTTGATAATTGTTTTCCATCAATTTCAGTCACCTGAAACACGTGCCCATGTAAATGCATGGGATGCGCCATCGCGGTTTTATTGACAAATACCATCTCTATTCGTTTATTGGGGGCTACAAGTAAGGGCTTAATCTCAGGCCAGGCTTGTTTGTTTATAGTCCAGGAATAAGGCCTCATTGCTCCCTCCAAATTGACAGTCAATGTCTGTCCTGGATTCATTTTCTTAAGTGGTGCGAGAGCATGAAGCTTAAATTCCTGATCATAGTTTAAAGCACCAGCTGTATTCTTTGTTGTTTCTGATAGCGTGTTTATTTTTGTTTTATCTGTCGTTAGAATTAATCCGGTTTGCATTGATGTGCCCTCTCCTTGAGCAAGAATAGGATAAGTTCCTCCTTGTTTAGGAATTGTGACTAACACATCCATGCGTTGTCCCACAGCCAACTGAAACTCAGTGCCATTAAACGGTGTTATTTTTTGCCCATCAGCAGCAATCGCTTGAGCTTCCAAGGCTCCCGTGTTTACAAAAAAATTAGTCATTGCAGAACCTGCAATCAGACGAAGACGAACTATTTGCCCCGGAGTTACAGTGACAATTTCTGGATTTTTTAGCGTATGATAATTGGTAAGAAACGCATCATAAGTCACATCATTCAAATCAGCGGCAGGTTTATCCATTTTCATCGAATCCATGTTCGCCATGGCGTTGTGATTCATATGAGCATCAGAATGAGTCATGTTTCCTTTTTTTAATTCAGAAAAAATAGCCTCTGGAGATTTGTAACTGAAATCGCCAATAAATAACGTGACTTGTTTCGTTGTTTTGTCCTCTTGCGGTTCGCTAATGACAAACGGTGCGGATAGAAATTGTTGCACCTGTAGGTCATGATGTGAATGCATCCAGTATGTTCCTGATTGCTTGAGTTTGAACCGATAATGATATTCGCCACCGGGAGGAATAGGCTGTTGTGTTACATAAGGAACCCCATCCTGATTATTAGGTACTATAAGACCATGCCAGTGGATTACAGTAGGCTTGTCTGTTGTGTTTTTTACCACTGCATCAAAAAAGTCCCCCTCCACGCCATGATAACCCCAGGTGCCATCAGGCTGCTCGATACGAAACAGTTGTGTTTTTTTACCATCTACCGTAATAGGGTATTTTTTGATAGTTAACACAGTCGATTGTACAGTTTCCTTAGCTAAAACAGTCCCAGCACAGGCCATTAGGATACCGCCTACAATGAGGCGGCTTGGTGAAGTATTAAGCATAATCATCCTTTTAGAAACGATATTATTGGTTTTGTTTGAGTTCAGCACTGTATGGAACACGAATCTGAGCTATGATTTTTTGCATTTTTGCAAAGTTAGCGAGTGAACCCTCTTTGTCGTTAGCATCGCCTGTTTTATCCAAACGCTTTGCTAACTCATCAATGTAGCCCATTTGCTTTTTGACCGTTGTAAGTTGCACTTGAGATAAGGACTGACTTAAAGGCAGTAAACTATTCATGAGCTCGTTAATGGCAAAGGCATGATGATGTATTTCACCTAACTGGTTGTTGGTAATTGCATCATTGATATCAGATAATTCTTTATCGACAGCCTGCCAAATTGCTGGAATGGTTGTAGGCTTTTGAGTTTTTTCATCGCCATGCGCGTAAAGTGCGGGACTTAATAAACAAAACAACACGGCAGCATGCATCATTTTTTTTACCACAGACAATGTACCCGTCATAATACGTCTCATTTTAAGCTCCTTCTTTGGTTTGATTAAGCGATAGTCTTTGTTCCCGCCAATGTTCGATGGCGTTGTACACCGTAGGCACTACAAACATATTCAATACCGTGGAGGTAAATAATCCTCCCAAAAGCACTTGTGCTAAAGGTCGCTCCAATTCTTTGCCTGCAGGAGAGCCCCACAATAGGGGGAATAAACCCAATGCGGCAGTGGCTGCTGTCATTAAAACAGGAACTAATCGATCAAGGGTTCCGTAAATAACCACCTCGTTACGTGTTTTGCCTTGTAAGCGCAATTGATTGTAATGACTGACCAAGATAATTCCATTACGAGCAGCGATACCAAATAACGTAATAAAACCAATCATCGCAGCGACACTCATCTCGCCACTGGCTAAGAATAAGGAAATGACCCCACCAATAAGAGCGAGTGGTAAATTGAACATGACCAATAAAGCTTCGCGTACGGTACCAAAAGCTTTATGCAGCAATATGAGCATTACAAAAATAACTAAGCCGCCAAAGATTAAAATGACACGCGATGCCTGTTGCTGACTCTCAAACTGCCCACCATATTGAATGAAATAACCTGCTGGCAATTTAATTTTTTCCTGAACTTCAAGCTGAACATCACGAATGACACTTCCTAAATCACGTCCCTGCACGTTAAAACCGATAACTAATAAACGTTGTACGTTCTCACGATTAATAGCAAAAGGCTGAGGCTGAACATTAATATCCGCTACCGCGCGCAGGGGAATTTGGCTCGCGCTATTTTCGCCGGTACCGTGGGCATCAATGAGCATGTTTTGAATGGCTTTTACGCTATCGCGATCTTGCGCTTCCATGCGCAGATACAAATCAAAAGTGCGCTGCCCTTCCAAGACAGTCGATGCACTTACCCCATTTAAGAGAACTTGTATATCTTCCGAAATTTGACCCACATTAACCCCATAGCGTGCGGCTTTTTCCCGATCAAGCTGAATCACCAATTGCGGCACTTTAATTTGTTGTTCTTTATTGACGTCTACAACACCCGGAATAGTTTTCAGTACCGTTTCTAGTGACTGACCTAATTCATTTAATGTGGAGAGATTATCACCAAAAATTTTAACCGCCACCTGCGCTCTGACTCCAGAGAGCACTTCATCCATACGGTGCGCAATAAACTGACCCACATTAAATACTGCTCCTGGAATATTGGCTAAATCTTGACGTATGCGACGTAACAGCTCATCGGGCGGCATCGACTTATCCTTATCAAAATCAAGGCGCACATCAAATTCACTGACATTCGGTGGCAGGGCATCTTCGTCTAATTCGCTACGTCCTGCGCGTTGTGCAATAGATATAACTTGTGGGTAACGTAGCAACGCCTTTTGTACTTGTGTGCCTAGTCGTACCGATTCATCAAGAGAGGTACCTGGTAGCGTGGTCATCGCCACAATAAAATTACCTTCATGAAACTCAGGCAAAAAAGAAGTGCCAAAGAAAGGTAATAATGCTAATGCAAAAACAAAGGCTGCTAATGACATCAAAACTACCGCCTTACAATGCGCTAAAGCCCATTCCAAACCGACTAAAAAATGGCGCTTGAGCCAAATCACAAAACGCGTTTCTTGCTCATGAGATTCTTCTTGTGTTGCCACTTCATAATGGCGTTCCGTTTGTGATAATGCATGTAAGCTGACTCCTTCATCCTCTTTTTTCTCTGAGCTGCGAACCAATAGCAAATAACATAGTGCTGGAACCATGGTAATGGAAACCACTAAAGAGCCTAAAACAGAGGCAATATATGCAATTGCTAAGGGGCTAAAAATTCTCTCAGCAATACCTGACAAAAAGAAAATAGGTAAAAAAACAAGGCTAATAATAACCGTGGCATACACGACAGAGCTTCGAATTTCTAATACCGCATCAAAAACAACCTCTATACTAGGAAGCGGTTTTTTCTCCTGTCGGTTGATGCGTAAGCGGTGCACCACGTTTTCAACGGTGATAATTCCATCATCCACAACCTCACCAATCGCTATCGCCATCCCACCTAAGGTCATGGAATTGATACCAATACCAAAAAAATGAAGCACCATAATTCCAACAACAAACGAGACAGGCATCGACAAAAAAGTTATAAATGAAGCACGCCAATTCATTAAAAAGAGAAACAGTACAGCAATAACAATGATGGCTCCTTCTAACAAAGCCCTTGTTAAATTTTGAATGGCTGACTCAATGAAATTCGCCTGGCGAAATACATCAGTAATTAGGGTAACGCCTTTGGGCAAAGAAGCTTTGATATCGGACAGTGCCTTTTCAACTTTCGCAGTGGTCGTCACCGTGTCAGCGCCATAGGCTTTAGAAATGGTGCCAACAACTGCTTTTTCTGTATTGTAAGCCCCATCACCGCGTTTTATTTCACCGCCAAAAGCAACGGTTGCAATGTTATTAATAGTGATTGGCACACCATTACGCACAGTAATCAGCGTTTTTTTAATGTCCTCAAGCGTTTGAATACGTCCCAATGTGCCAACAACAAGCTCTGTTCCTGCTTGATGTAAAAAAGCACCCGGTACGTTTTGGTTGGCTGTAGTCAGTGCTTGGCGCACGTCTTCAACACTGATGCGATAGGCTAACATCCTCTCAGGAATAAGTCGTACCTGATATTGCTTTACCTCACCGCCAATAGACACGACCGAGGCAACACCACCAAGTGCTAGAATACGAGGTCGAATCGTCCAATCCGACAAAGTACGTAAGGTCTCAAGGCTGTCTGTTTTGCTGACTAAGGCATACTTTACCAACCAACCCACAGCAGAGGTTACTGGCAACATAACCGGTGGAGTAACTCCCGGAGGTAATGCACTCGTTGCCTGTTGAATACGCTCATTCACTAACTGCCTATTACGGTAAATATCGGTTTGATCATCAAAGACCACTGTAATCGTAGAAAGTCCCACTGAAGTTTTAGAGCGCACGCTAGCAACTCCAGGAGTGCCATTAATAGCACTTTCTAAAGGATAAGTGATTAAGGTTTCCACATCTTGTGTTGCCATGCCAGGAGCCTGTGTTTGTACCACCACCTGTGGCGGCGCAAACTCTGGAAACACATCGACTGGCATTTGCTTTAAAGTATAACCACCTAATATACAAAGAATTAGAGTAAGCGCTAAAACCAAGGGGCGATTATGCAATGACCAAGCAATGAGACGTGTAAACATTAATGGCTCTCCTTAGTATTTTCCTTAAGTTTGCCACTGCCACTGAGCCACATAGTATATAGCTCTCGATTTCCCTGAATAACCACCTCATCTCCCGGAACTAAACCTTCAAGAATTTCCGTGTACTCATCATCACTGGCACCTTCATGAACTACAACACGGTCATACGTCATCCCATTGCGTACAAAAACAAAACTCTGACTATCAGCTTGCAACAGAGCTTCGTTAGGGACCGTCAGAGAGGCTTCATTGCGACTTAAAACCACACTGGCACGAACAAACATTCCAGGCTTTAATAGGTCTTGTGGATTAGAAAGACTAATGCGCACATTAGCCGTACGTGTCAATGCATCAAGGTTAGGCTCCATTAGAAGCACTTTTCCAGGGAAGTTTTTTTTGGGATAACTTAAAGGATGAATAGTAACAGCTTGCCCTGTCTTAATTTTTCCTATGTCCTCTTCGTAGACTTGTGCAACCACCAATAATTGGTCACGATTACTGATGTGAAATAAAACGGTATTAGGTTCAACTGCTTGTCCTAAATTGACATTACGTACATCAATCACTCCTGCAATAGGTGCTTTTACCACGACACTGGGTGGAGGATTACCAATTAATCGTGATTGTACTGTTGCCAAACGTTGACCCACAGTAACTTTATCCCCTAAATTAACATCAATCGCACTGATAGCCCCACTAATACGAACACTGACATCTGATTGAGCATCCGGCCACAGCTGAATTTGGCCGTTCAAATTAAGTAATTGTGCCATGGGGCGGTTAGTCGCTTCAGCAACCTTGATATCCAACATGTCAGTTTGCGCTTTGGTAAGCTGCACAGGCCCTTTAGCCCCTACATCACTGACCTCAATTTCATCACCATGAGCCCAAAGAAGTGAACCACCGCCAAGCAACAAAGCTATTAAAAGCGTTTGCATTCCAAATATCTTTCGCACACCTCGTGTCATGTCAATTCCTTTTTAAGATAAATAGTTGCAGGGTTTTACCGCACTTGTTCCAATCGCAGTACACAATGCCACGTAGTTTTGTAAGTACTTTTCAAGATTGGTGAGATAAGCCAATTGCACGTCATTTTGTTGCCTTTGAACTTGTACTAAATTCAATAATGACAATTGCCCATTTTTATAAGCTGTATTGGCCAATTGCACATTTTTTAATGTGAGCGGTAAGGACTGTTTTTGAGTCTGGTCTATCGTATGCCGCAAAAGCTTTAATTGTGCCAATTGACTACTCACCTGTGTTTCGATATTTAAATTTAAAGCACGTAAGGCCAGAATGGCTTGAGTTCCTGTGGCACTTGCTTCGGCAATCAACCCTTGATTTTGGTTAAGCAAAGGCAAAGGAACCGAGAGGCTCACCCCTAATGTGCGATCTGCAGATTGAGGTTCACCACCTTCAACCACAATTTTATCTTGCTGAACACCCAAGCCTACAGTCCAATCAGCAAAACGCTCAGCACGAGCCAACTGGACATTCGCATTAGAACGATGAATAGTTAAGAGCAATGCCTGGCGATCAGGCCTATTTTTTAAGGCAATTGCTATTAGGGCATTCACGTTTGGCCAGGAATTATTTTTTGGAGGATTTAAGTCCAGTCTTAAAAGGGCATTAGAGGGCCGCCCTAATAATTGATTGAGCTGCGCAACTTGTGCGATTTTGGTGCTTTCTAACAAATGCTTTTCTTGATGGATGCGCTGATATTCGAGCTGTGCGGTATTGAGATCTAACTCAGAGACTTCAGCAACCTGATAACGATTTTGCGTGACGGCAATTAACTGCCTGTTTAAATGAAGTAAATAGTCCTGTTGTTTTAACCGACCTTCGGTAACAACTAAACTATAAAACGCATTGGCCACATTAGCAGATAACTGACGCTCAGCTTCTCTAATTTCAACCATGGCTTTAGCCACATCAATCCGCGCTACCTTTTTTTGTCGGGCAATACGTCCCGAAATCGGAAAGGCCTGTGTAAATCCTACGGTTCGTGAGTACTCCCCTTCATTATTAAAGATTCTATCATCATTGTTGTTGAGATTAAGGCTGGGATTGGACCAGAGTCCCGCCTGAACCAGACGTGCCTGCGCTATAGATACATTTAAACGTGCTGCTTTTAAATCACGGTTTGCACACAAAGCCATTTGAGTCACTTGTTTTAAAGTAAGCTCGCCGGACTTTGCCCACATAAGAGTGGGCTTTACCAAAAACACCATTATTAAAATTATCCCTGTGCATAATGCATCCTGTTTTTTCATTTTCTTTCACTTAGAACGTTTAATTTAAGACCGCGTAATCGCAGTGCGTTAGCGATCACAGAAACCGAACTCAACGACATAGCAGCCGCTGCAATAATAGGACTCAATAATAAACCTGTTATTGGATATAAAACGCCAGCGGCAAGCGGTACTCCTAACCCATTATAAACAAAAGCAAAAAATAAATTCTCACGAATATTTCGCATGGTCGCTGCCGATAAATGACGGGCTTTAAGAATTCCTTCCAAATCACCATGCAACAAAGTAATCCCGGCACTTTCAATTGCAACATCGGTTCCTGTTCCCATCGCAATACCAATATCTGCCTCAGAAAGTGCGGGAGCATCGTTAACTCCGTCCCCAGCCATTGCAACCACGAACCCTTTATTTTTTAATGCGCGGACTTGCCGACTCTTCTCTTCAGGCATTACTTCTGCTATTACATTCTTGATGCCGAGTGTGTTTGCTACGCTCACGGCTGTTTTTTTACTATCTCCGGTCAGCATGTAGACCTCTATCCCACTTAGATGAAGTTCATCAATAACCCTTCGGGTATTTGATTTAATAGGATCTTGCACAACCAAAATCGCAGCTATTTCTTTATCTCTTGCTACAAACACCACAGTTGCACCTCTAGCCCGCTCTTCATCAGCAATTTTGGTTAACCCAGGATTATCCTTTATACCCAATTCATGAATGAAACTATGAGAACCAATGGTTATTTGATGGCTACCTACTTTACCTGTAACCCCTTTTCCCGTAGGGGCATTAAACTCCTCTGCAGACTCAAAAAATAATTTCTGCTTTGTTGCGGCATCAACAATTGCACGAGCTATTGGATGCTCACTCAGCTGCTCAATTGAGGCAGCCATGGCGAGTATTTCTTGTTCTTTGAATACATCAATAGTTACTATACGGGTAAGTGTGGGACGTCCGACTGTTAATGTTCCTGTTTTATCCACAACCAACACATTGACCCTCTCCATCTGTTCCAAGGCCTGAGCATTTTTAATCAAAACCCCTTCTCGTGCGCCTTGCCCTACACCAATCATAATTGACATTGGTGTTGCTAAACCAAGAGCACAAGGGCATGCAATAATTAAAACCGATACTGCGGCAATCAAACCATAACTAAGTGAAGGTTGTGGTCCTACTAATGCCCATACAATAAACGCTAAAACTGCAATCAAAAGAACAATAGGTACAAACCAGCCCGATACTTTGTCCGCTAAACGCGCAATAGGAGCACGACTTCTTTGCGCCTCACTCACCATTTGCACAATGCGTGAGAGCATAGTATCGCTTCCCACATGTAAAGCTTTCATTACAAAGCTTCCCGTTTGGTTCATCGTAGCACCGATGACTTTGGCACCCACCTCTTTACTCACAGGCATCGGCTCACCCGTCACCATTGATTCATCAATGTAGCTTTGTCCTTCCATTACCTCACCATCTACGGGTACTTTTTCGCCTGGGCGTACACGTAATAAATCACCAACTTGAACTTTTTCTAATGAAACCTCTTCTTCCGAGCCTTCTTTTCCAATACGATGAGCCGTTTCCGGAGATAGGCTCAATAAGGCACGAATTGCACTTCCAGTTTGCTCTCGTGCTTTTAGCTCAAGAACCTGACCTAATAGAACCAAGGTCGTAATGACTGCAGCAGCTTCAAAATAAACAGCGACATGTCCATTTGCTGTTTGAAATGCAGCTGGAAACAAGCTGGGTACTAAGGTTGCAACCACACTATAAATCCAGGACACGCCAATACCCATAGCAATTAAGGTAAACATATTTAGTTGACGTGTTTTAAGAGAATAATATCCACGTTGAAAAAAGGGCCAGCCACACCATAAAACTACCGGGGTTGCCAAGGTTAGTTGCAACCAAGTAGATAACCCTGCAGGAATTGTATGTGCTAGAAAATGACCGCCCATCTCCAAGAGAAATAAAGGTAACGTCAAAATGAGTGCTATCCAAAAACGGCGTCTCATATCCCGATATTCTGAACTGACCTCTGCTTCAATACTCATTGTTTCTGGCTCTAAAGCCATACCACAAATAGGGCAATTACCGGGCCTATTTTGACGCACCTCTGGATGCATGGGGCAAATATAAAAACCACTTGAGTCCCTTATTTCTGCATCGTTTGGTATTTTAGGCGTATGGCAACACGAAGCAGACTCTGCTTTTGCAGTATGGTGTCCCGTGTGATGATGATTGTTCATAATGCACCTATTCGTATTTTTTTAATAACTCAATAATTTCATTCAATTTTTGGTCACGCGTGTTCTCATCATTTAATGTGGCAATGTGACCTAAGCAACCCTTAATATGAGTATCTAAAACACTTAGTTCGATGGTTTTTAAAGCACTGCGCGCCGCACGAATTTGTGTTAAGACATCAATACAGTAGCGCTTCTCTTCAATCATTCGCTTAATGCCTTCAAGTTGGCCAATTGCGCGATTTAGACCGTGCAATTCTTTTTCATGAGTTGAGTGTTTATTCATATTTTTCTCCTATACCCCTATAGGTATATACCCTGCATGGGTATATGTCAATTGATTCACCTAAAATATTTTATAAATAATAGCTTGATCAACAGATATTCTTTTTGATCAAAAACTTGAGATACTTTGAATTAGATACATCGGGAATCATTAGGATCGTAGAGGCATGGCGGGTTATGATTCATTCTTAAAACCCATTTGTGTTACATTATGTGTCTGAATAATTATCGCTGCAGATATCTGGCGTTTGTTAGTCAAATAAAATATTACTTTGCTAAAGATAATGGGATTTGAACCAAATTCCTGATAACAATAATAATGTCAGTCAATGGCCTCTGCTCTAGTTCATTTTTTCTCAAAAAAGCTTTCCACATTGATTCTCTGGTTGGGTCATTGGCAAACTCATCGGTTAGGCCGATAGGTAGCTCTTCAAGAACGGTCATGCCTCGACGAGTAAATGTAGCTTGTATGGCTTGAGCTAGAACATGATTATCCAACTGCTCATTACTTAATAGCACATAAAGATCCAAGTAGTCTTTTAATCGACTATTCGCCATACCCAATAATGCAATAGCATGCAATTTTTCTGCAATCACCGTATAAATTGGATAAGTACGGATCTTAGGGGCAGGAAGATCATTAAGAAGCACGGGATAATGGGCATCTATTGGACCAGGTGTAACTGCATCACCATAACCAATATCAATTTGTATTTTAATCTTTGCTTTAGCTAATTCCCCAAATAATTCAACTCTTGCTCCAGTATATCCTCCTTCTTTTTTTATAGTGTCTACCGTCACTGATTCAGATAAAAAATTTATTCCATCATCTCCAGAGATGCTGCAGATTTTCCTGAACGTTTGTTTAATATACGCTAGATCATTTTCACCAAACCCCAATAAATCAATATCTTTAGTGGGTCGATGGGGCATGTCATACCAAAGGTTAAACAATAAAGCACCTTTCAATAAAAACTGATTAGAAAAGTCTGATGCTCCAATCCGATATAACAAACGCTCTAGCCCGTAACGAGTCAATACCGCATTAAAATCAGAACCTTCTTTAACAGCTATATTTTTCAAACGTGAGCGTACAGACTCACCAATATTTTTTGTCATTGAATTGCCTCAATATAAGGACGCATTACGTTTGCAACGCGACAAATTTTCGCATAATGCCATAGTTCATCAACTGTAACTTTATTCTTTGTATAAGCCTCTTTAAGTGCTTCAATGGCTACATCAAGTCCAATTTTATTGCGATGTTTGAAACAATCTGCAATAGTCTTGCCACGGTTATACACCCTTAGTCTAATATTATCTGATTCTATAATTTCAATTCCTTCACTAAAGGCTTCATCGGAATATTGCACCATTTTTAGCGGAGGATAATCCATTTTTGGCGCATGGCTCCCTTTTGGCATAGCTATCCATACTTTTCGAGGTAGCTGTGTTGTTAGATCATGAATCTGCAAAGCAGTTAGCAGGCAAAACACTGCTTGAGGTACTCGGCTTGCTATAATAACTAGGCTTTCTTTTTCTGAAAACTCAGTCTCGGGCAAGCAATAGAGCCCAGAAGCGAGTTTTTCAAGTTTGTTTTCGCTAACAAGCCTTGAAATGGTCGCTCTAGTGATCCCCCTTTCGGTTAGATCGGACATTCGAACAATGCCGGTTTTACTAGCCATCTGGAGTACTTTTTGTTTATAGGTAGCTTCAGTCTTCATATTTAAAGTATGATACATAATTTCGTTAATTACAAATAAATAACGAATATTTGTATCAAATGATCTACATTTTATCTTATTCATCATTACGTCTCAAATAGTCATTTTTATTAAAACCAAATGACTTTTCCAGTAAAATGCCAATAAAGTTGCAAAAATATCCTTGCGTGAGATTTGCGTGTTTGAGTACGACACTGTTATACTCTGTACGACATTTGTAGTGGTATCCCGTTGCAAATTATTACTTTAAAATCAACGAGTTAATTTTAAGGCTGGGGGCTCATAATCCGTTGGTCCTAGGTTCAAGTCCTAGTGGGCCCACCAATAAAATCAAGTAGTTACGTGTAGTTCGAAAAAATAAAAGACCTCTGAGGGGCACTGATGGGCACTTAATAATAACAAACAGCAACTCTTCACCACAGTATTCAACAAAAATTGCATCTTGCAACAAATTTAAAATGACTATAAAAATCCGAGCAACTGAAGAACGAGACTGGATAATCTTAAAAGAAACTCGTCTCGCAGCCCTTCTTGATACCCCAACAGCATTCGGAGTAAGTTGGCTCTTTCCCATTTAAGGGGGCAGCTATAATCACCCGCAGAGGACCTTAACACGGACTCTATAGTTTTCAAAATTCCTAAACCCATAAGCTCTTCTTTGAATCAATTTCATCTTTCGATGAAACCCTTCTGTTATTCCATTAGATTTGCTAAATCGCCACATTCTAGCCACCTTATCTTTCCAAGAGGTTAAGGTCCTTCCTAATGAGACTAATGCCTTAAATCCACTTTGTTTTAATTCATCCAGCATACCCAAGAAGGTAGGTATCACTTGGCGACAAGCACGCTGAGTTAATGCTCGTTTCATTAATAGAACATGAAGCTGTTGCTGAAATTGATAGATGGCATCAATCGCGGGGTTCTGAATTAAAAACGCGTCTCGTTTAACTTTCTTTTCTGCACTTAAGTTATCTGGTCGGGTTCTAAGCAGAGCCAAGATACCCCTATTGCTTTTTATCTGACTGGATAGTTCTCGATAAGTCATCATGCATTGATGGTGAATTAAACGAACTACATGAAATCTATCCGCCACAATCAGGGCATTAGGGAAGTGCTTTTTTATTATCGAACGATACGTGCTACTTAAATCCATACAAACTACTTTTACTCGTTCTTTTCCAGGTAACCGCTCTAGATAATCCTTCAAGTCGCCTTCACTTCGTCCCTTTACCACATCATATATTTTATGGTTTTTTCAGGTCACAAAAGGTAGTGGCAAATCCCTCTTTTTTACTAAAGAAGTGTTCATCAATACCCAGTACTGTAGGACAGGGTTTATTGATTAACTCTCGATGTTGTTCCTCATAATGGCGTTGATACCAACGTTCTATTGTCGCTTTACCTTTCTTATAGCGCTCGGATAGGTCTTTTTGAGAGCCCCCTCGGCTGTGCTCATGAAATACTGCCGCTTGGGCTCGCCAAGTCGAACGTTGGTGTTTATTTATTCCAGGGAATTGTTGATTACCACAACGCTTACACGCATGACAATACAACTTATACGCTTTAAATCTTAAGATAGTTCTTCGATGACCTATCAGCTCATGATGAACCTCTCGAGTATAAGCCGACTTCTTTCTAACTTGTTTACTTTGACAATGACCACAACGCGTTAAACCACTATAGCGAACATCTAAGAGTAAAGGTTGATAACCACTCACTTTTACTATAGTAAATCCAGGTAAATTTAGGATAAGATTATATTTCGGCACTTTAATTTCCTTTTGACCGCTAAATCAAGGACTTAGTCTAGACTAATTTAATTAAAGTGCCCCCTTCGTTGGGGTAGAGCCAAATAATTACCAGAACCTTATAGCTGCATTGGACACACTAAATAATGCACCATTTCTTACGAATGTAGCAAAGATGCTTTTGGAAGAAATGAATGAAAACTCATTACTCTATAGAGAATTATTAATATGATTATAGATGAATTAAAGGCGCGCTTTAGGCTTTTTTCTATTCAGCCTTATCTCTATTTTGCCTTAAGTGGCATTTTAGCGACCTTAGGCAATGGATTAATTTATATTACAGTATCCTGGCTTGCTTATGAGAAAATGCATTCTATTAGTGGGATAGCCTTAATGATGTTTTGTATTTGGTTACCCACAATACTATTTGGTCCTTTTTTTGGTGTATGCGCAGATAAATATAACCGTAAAAATTTAATGATTATGTCCAATATGGTTCGTGGGCTGGCTGTTATTGTTTTTGTGATACTTTATTACTTAGGCTTATCAACAAATATTTTTGTCCTGGCCATATGTCTGGGTATTTTTGTCTCATTTTATATGCCAGCAGCAGTACCCATGATAAGTAGTATTGTTCCAGAAAATGATTTAATGAATGCCAATGCAACTGTAGATATGCTTTATGAGCTAGGAACAATCATTGGAATGGGAGTAAGCGGATTTTTGGTTTTATATTTAGGACTGATGAACACTCTTGCCCTGGGTGGGTTATTATTTTTATTGGCTGGAATATTTAATTGGCTCATGCAATGCAAACCAGAACACTGCTATGGAACACCTAATAAAGAAAAAAGTAGTTTTGTAGATGACTATGTAAGCTCCTTACACTATCTGAAAGACAATCCGCGCCTTCTTGGAATTTACGCAATCCAAACGTGCATCATGATACTGTTAATGACTATCCCCATCCTTCTTCTTCCATACACAAAAGAAGTGCTGAAAGTAGGCGCAGATAAATTTTCAATTTTAGAAGCCCTTTTCTCTATGGGGGTTTTTATTGGTTGTCTGATATCACCTATATTATGCAGATTAATTAAAATAAAACGAACCCTGTTACTACTCATGATTGGTATAGCATTAGGTCTGCATATATTCTCAATTAATGAGAATATAATAATCAGTTATATATTCTATTTTATTATTGGTTTTGGTTTATCAAGCTGGGCCTTATCTCTAACCCAAGCTCAGCTTCTTGCCGATAAGACATTTCAAGGACGTTTGCAATCAACTTTTAATAGTATTTCAGGGCTAGGAGTTCTCGCAATATACTTGCTCATTACATTCCATACTGAACTTCTTGATATCCAAAAAATGTATAACTTCCAAGCAATAATAGCTTTATGTGCAATTGTGATTATTTTAATGGTAAAAGAACATGTTATCGAACCCACAAACAATAAATAGCAAAGGCTCTACGCTAACTTCTGCTGAAAGTATTTGTTATCATAGTGTACATAACTACGTATTTGAACAACTTTCTTTGGTACTTTGTGAAGGAGAAAAAGTAGGTCTTATCGGGCATAATGGTTGTGGAAAATCTACTCTATTAAATATTCTTGCAATGCGTCTTCATGCTCAAAATGGCCAGGTAGCCCATGCAAATAATCTTAAATTTTCTTTTGTTGAACAAGCCAAAACAAAACATTGTTCTTCCCCTCTCCTTAGCTTAATTTAGCTCCCTGCTAATTAGCTTTATTGGACGAATTTTTGAGGCTGAACATGACTTTTTATTATTCCCACATAAATTTACTGCGGTAACAGTAATTTTCAGGAATTTATAATAAATAAATATGGGTAACATCAGGAAATCATCAAATTTACCGCCATAACAGTAATTTATAGCTAATTAATACAAAAAAATGTAATAATAAATTTATTTTTATTGCTTTTACTGCTATAACAGTAATATATGATTAATTTATGGTGTTCCATGCCCACAAACGAGATTGCCAATTTAGTCCATTACTACCGTAAGCAAAGCGGCTTATCGCAGCAAGAGTTAGCCCGGTTAGCGGGTGTCGGTAAGACGGTTATCTATGATATCGAAAAAGGGAAAGAATCGGTGCGCTTGAACACCTTGCTAAAAGTGTTCGATGTTTTAAATATCCAAATGAAATTTGAAACGCCTTTTCCTCAAACAACGGATAATAATACATGAGAAAAGCATACGTATCAGTGAATGGGATTAAAGCTGGAATATTAGAAGAATTACAAGGTGGAGCATATCAATTTACTTACTTTGAAGATTATCAGGGCGCACCTGTTTCGCTCACTATGCCGTTGAACAATAAGATCTATGATTTTGGCGTATTTCCACCCTTTTTTGAAGGATTACTTCCTGAAGGCATTATGCTTGAAGCACTATTACGTAAATATAAAATTGATAAAAATGACTATTTTGGTCAGTTGATACTAGTGGGCCAAGATGTCGTAGGTGCAGTGACTATTGAGGAAATAAGATGAAACACTGCCCTATTACTTATGAAAAGATTAGTGACCAAGAAAACTATTCGCAACGTGGATTGCATTTGCTTTCTCCTCAATTAAAAAATCTTAGCCCATTAGATTTAACTGCTGCTGAGCAACGTCAGGAAGCAATTGCTCGAGTAGGAAAGATGTCTGTTCAAGGTGTCCAAAAGAAACTAAGTGCCAAACTAAAGATTAAGGAAGGAGGTTTTGAAATCGTTGATCAAAAGGGGCAGTACATTTTAAAACCACAAAGTGATATTTACCCAGAATTGCCGGAAAATGAAGCCATTACTATGACCATTGCAAAGGCCATTGGCCTCGAAGTTCCGGTTCATGGTTTGGTTTATTCTAAAGACAACAGTTTGACCTACTTCATTAAACGCTTTGATAGAATAGGCCATAATAAAAAGTTAGCTTTAGAAGATTTTGCACAGCTATCAGGTGAAGATCGACATACAAAATATAATAGCTCTATGGAAAAAGTAATTGCAGTCATACAGCAGTTTTGTACATTCCCAAAAATTGAATTCGTGAAATTATTTAAGCTGACGTTATTTAACTTCCTGGTCGGCAATGAAGACATGCATCTAAAAAATTTTTCCCTGATTACTAAGGATAGAAAAACTTCCATATCACCAGCCTACGATTTACTTAACTCAACCATCGCTCAAAAAAATACTAAAGAAGAACTGGCTTTACCTCTAAAAGGAAAAAAAAATAATTTAACAAAAAATGATTTTCTGAAATATTTTGCCATTGAAAAATTAGGATTAAACCAGAACGTCATCGATGGGATCGTACAAGAGTTCCATCAGGTAATACCAAAATGGCAAGAGCTGATTGGTTTCAGTTTCTTATCTCAACCGATGCAGGAAAAATATCTCGAATTGCTAGAGCAACGGTGCAAGCGATTAAATTTTTTTGATTAACTGATATCCGCAGTCGTCTCAATCATATGCTTAAGTATAAAATTAGCTACTTGTTGTATGGGTTTCCTCAACCGCTCAACGTCTTTCATGATATACCCAGCGGTTACATCATTATTCATTTTATGATTAAGAAGTCGCTTTAATGCATGAGCAAGCAGGTAGCTCAAGACTATCTGCGAAGAATCGGTTCAAGCTATGCAGAAATTGATCTCTGATTCATCGATTGAGGCTCACTCCTTCACACAAAAGACACAGCAATTTAGTAGATTTGCATTGGCATCTTCAGCCACATTGTTTGCTGCCTCTACTATGATTCTCTTATTGCTTTATAAATAAGGTTCTTATTGAGCCCCTTAATGGGGCTTTTTACTTTTATCAACGGCTCAAGTAGAACTGCAGTGGCGCAAGCTATCGATGTTTTTCCTACTCCACCTTTACCAGTAACGAATAGGAAGCGCGGGGGTTGTTGTAGAATCTTCATCAGTTTGCCTCCCTGTTTCAATAACCACTGCTGGAGCAGCCACTGAATGATTTCAATATTAGATTAGAGCGCTTACTTAATAGTTGCTCTTAAAAACCAGCGCTTTCGTAACCAAAATGCAACATTCACAAGTAAAATAAGAACTGGTACTTCAACAAGTGGCCCAATGACCGTTGTAAAAGCAATGGCAGAATTAAGTCCAAAGGTGGCAATTGCAACAGCAATAGCCAATTCAAAGTTATTACTGGCTGCAGTAAAGGATGCCGCTGTTGTCTTTTCATAACTAGCACCAATGAGCTTCCCCATCGCAAAACTGACAAAAAACATCACCACAAAATAAATGGTCAATGGAATGGAAATACGTAGGACATCGAGTGGAAGTTGCAACACCATAGCGCCTTTCAAAGAAAACATCGCAAGAATTGTAAAAAGCAGAGCAATCAAAGTAATGGGAGAAATTTTTGGTAAAAAAATAGTTTCATACCAGGTTAACCCTTTTCTTTTTATCCATACAAAACGAGTCAGAAATCCTGCAAAAAAAGGAATGCCCAGATAAATAAAGACGCTTTGGGCAATCGTCATAAAATTGATGTGGACTATTTGTCCACTCATGCCAACAATAGGTGGCAAGACTGTTAGAAAAAACCAGGCATAGACACTGAAGAAAAGCAGTTGAAAAATACTGTTAAATGCCACTAAGGCTGCAACGTACTGATTGTCCCCTTCTGCCAACTAATTCCAGACAATTACCATGGCAATACAGCGAGCTAGCCCAATAAGAATAAGCCCTGTCATGTACTCGGGATACCCACATAAAAATAAAACGGCGAGACCAAACATGAGAAATGGTCCGATGAGCCAGTTTTGAATCAGTGACAACAGGAGAATTCGCCAGTCTTTGAATATCAGTGGTAATTCTTCATATTTTACGCGGGCTAATGGAGGATACATCATTAAAATCAGACCAATCGCAATAGGAGCATTGATGGAGCCAATTGACAGGGAGTTTAAAAATTGTGGTGCGCTGGTAAAAAATGAGCCGATAACGACCCCAGCAGCCATCGTCATGAAAATCCATAAAGTTAAATATCTATCTAAAAATGAAAGGCGACGAGTGCTACAAGTGGTCATGATAACAACGGCTTAGAAAGCCGAACAGACTTAGTTTCTCCGCTTGAGTTTTGTAAATAAGTACTATATCTATTCAGGCCTATGAGACCTAACACATCGGAACCTGTGCTCTGATGCAAAATTCAAAAATATTGTTTAACCCAGCGAACAATATCTTGAGCACTCATCACCCCGGAGCGTCGAGCGTGTTCTTGTCCATGAGAAAAAATTATTAGAGTAGGAATACTTTGAATCTGGTAGCGAGCAGCTAACGCTTGTTGTGTTTCAGTATTTATTTTAATAAACCTAATTCCGGGCTCAAGAAGCTTTGCAGCCGCCTCAAAATAAGGTGCCATCATTTTACATGGACCACACCATTCAGCCCAAAAATCAACAAGCAATGGTATATCGTTCTTTTTGAGATGAAGATCGAACTGCGCTGCGTCTAAAGCAACAGGCTTTCCATCGAAGAGTGCTTTTTGACACTTCCCACATTTGGGGTTCTCAACCAATCGCGTAGAAAACAAACGATTTGTTGTCTGACAGTGAGGACAAACAATATGGATTGAATCACTCATAACATTAGTTCCTATTTATTTTACTTCATTAATTTTTTATATCCGAATGCTAACTCTTACCCAATAAACTTCTTTAAAATCATCTCCAGAGGACAAAATCCTGTAAATCCACTTTGAAAAAGATTAGCCCCTACAAATACAGTAATCCATAAAAAATTAGCGCTTATAAACACTGGACTGGTCGACACGCCAAGCGCGAGTGATATCAAAACTAAGGCACCAGCGACAATTCGAATAATACCTTCAATAGTCATCATCTATTCTCCTAATACTAATTTAATGGGTACGCTTCCACCAACTTAAATAGAGCAATGGAATTAAAAACAAGGTAAGTACTGTTGAGGCAAATGAACCAAATATCAAAGAAATGGCAAGGCCGCCAAAGACAGGATCGGATAACATCACAGCGGATCCCAGAATAATAGCAAGTGCCGTTAAGACAATCGGTAGAATTCTCTCTACACCTGACTCAATAACGGCTTCTGTTATAGAAGAACCTCGATGTTGGTGTTCTAAAATAAAATCGATGAGTAAAAGCGAGTTTCGAACAACAATTCCGGCTAAAGCAATGACCCCTATCATGGACGTCGCAGTAAACGGTTGGTTCATTAACCAATGCCCAGGAAAAACGCCAATGATGGTTAGCGGTATAGCACCCATAATAATAAGGGGAATAAAAAATGACTGATAAAAAGCCGTTAGTAAAATATAAATCAAGACTATAGCCACAATAAAGGCAGAGCCTAAATCACGAAAAACATCCAACGTCAGGCGCATTTCACCAAGCCAAAAAAGTTGATTTGCAGCAAAGCGATTAGGCTGTGATTCATGAAATCCTAAATTTTCAACCTCCAATGAAAAAGGAGGTTTGTTAAGCATCTTTGTTGCAGAATTGACTGCATATGCGGGACTCGAGCCCAACACTTCACCAGTTACATAAACGACAGGCGTTTGATCTTTAGTGAAGATGGGTTTTTCCTCCTTATCTTCATGAAAGGTTGCAATTTGTGCCAGAGGGATGAGTTGTTGTTGCTGATTTTTTAGATACAGCTGATTAAGTACCTGAGCATCTTCACGTGCCTTTTGCGGAAGACGTAAGATGATGTGCTCGGGCTCTCTGGAATTGGGTTCATGGCCATTTCCGATGGAAATACCCTTAAACAAAGCACTTACCTCCTGCGCTACCGTTTGTGGGGCTAAGCCTGCTAGCATTACTGCATTATGATTGATTTCAATGCGGTATTGACTAGTGTCTTGAGTCACCGAGTTATCAATATTTATCATGCCGTATATTTGGGGATACACTTCAGAGGTTATCTTATTGGCAACAGACCGCAATTCATTGTAGTTAGGTCCATAGAGCCCTGCCTCCATTTGCGAGCGAACAGGCGGCCCAGGAGGGCTTTCAAAAAGCTTGATATGGCTTTGTGGATGTTGTTTTTGCACAGGCACTAGTCCCTGGTATATCTCTGATGCAATTTGGTGCGAGCCAATAGAACGATGATGTTTGTTCACCAAATTCACGCGTATTTGCCCGTATTGACTCCCTCTTAATAGATTATCACCTCGCACCAGAGCGGCAAAATCTTCTGGGGCCGCCTCTCCTACATACAACTCCAAGTCGGTGACGTAAGGATTCTTTTGGATGGCTGCACTGAGTTCGCTGAGTAACTCGTTTGTTCTTGTTAAGTTAGCATTCGCTCCAGCATCAACTGACACTAAAAAAGTATTCACGTTGTCATCAGGTAGCATTTTAATTTCAACCCCAAGCAAGCTTAGCGGCCCATTAGAGCCTCCAGGGCGAATAAATTGCCAGGCAGGTTGGAGCAATACCGCAAAGAGTAATAGTACAATACTCAAATAAAAGAGATGTCTTTTTTTCGAGGAGTTAAGTAATCCGTTGAATAATACAAGGTACGCTCGCTGCAACCATGAGCTATGGTTCTTATGATGCTCATTCATTTGTTTTTTAGCTTTATTTCTTAACCAACGGTAAGCAAGATAAGGAACCACACTATAGGCAATAAAAAGAGATACAATCATTGCCAATGGAGCATTAAAAGGTATAGGCGCCATAAACGGCCCCATCATTCCACCTACAAAAGCCATTGGCAGTAGCGCCAGCATCACCGTAAAGGTAGCAATAATCGTCGGTTTGCCAATTTCATTGGCTGCATAAATAATCAAGCGGGTAACGTTTTTTTGTACTCCCTTAATAATATGACGGTGAATGTTTTCAATCACCACAATGCTATCGTCTACTAAAAGGCCTAACGAAAGAATAAGCGCAAATAAAGTAATTCGGTTAATAGTCTGACCTGATAGCCAGCCAATACCAAGCACCAGGCACAAAATTAAGGGAATAGAAAAAACAACCACTGATGCTTCACGCCATCCTAAAAACACCATCAGCAATACCACGACACTTAGAATCGCAATCCCTAAGTGCTCGACCAAAGTATTCACTGCATCATTAGCCTCATCGCCATAATTACGAGTAATTGAAATATCGATGTTTTTTGGAATGAGCTGGCTGTTTTGTAATTGCTCGAGTTTATTCAAAATCGCTTTTGCCACATCAACACCATTGCTTCCTTTTTGCCGTGCAAGAGCAATGGTTACTGCAGGCTCTATATCTGTACTCTTTGATGGGTCTTTGGCTCCAAAAGCAAAATAGGAGGCAATCGTCTCATCTTGAGGACCTTTTTCAATAGTCGCAATATCTTTTAATAAAATCGGTTTGGCCCCATCAGTTCCAATAATAATGTTGGCTAAGTCTTGATTGGAAATGAGTGAGCCCTCGATGCGAAGAGGTGTTTCAATTAATTCATGCTCTAATGTTCCTGCGTCAAGACTGATGTTATTAATAGACAAGGCTTGTTGAATGTTGGCAATTGAAATAGCGTGCTCTGCCATATGCTTTGGGTTCAGCCAGACACGAATAGCTTGAGGTGATGCGCCAATTACCCAGCTTTTCCCCACATGAGGTACAGCGCGCAACTCCTCCAAGACCTTATTAGCAAGAGTACGTAAGTCCACTGGATTTGTGTCTTTAGCATGTAAAGTCAATGTCACGAGTGGAACATCATACAAACTGATAGAGCGAATCAACGGCATTAAAGTACCTGGGGGCATTTTATCCATATTGCTGTTGATTTGGTTATAGACCTTAACCAAGCTTGCCTCTTCATTTTCATTAACTTTAAAGCGAACCGTAACCATAGCGCTATCATCAATAGCCATCCCGTAAGTATGTTCAACACCAGGAATAGAGGCCATTAGACCCTCTAACGGACGAACAATTTGATGAAGCATTTCTTGGCTGTCACTGCCAGGTCGACTTACAGAAATAGTTACTGCAGGCACAATGATTTCAGGATTATAAGTTCGCGGGGTGCGCTCCAGGGCCAGTATACCGAATAACAAAATCCCAATAATCAGCAGAAGAGTCAGCTTGGATTGAATAAAAATCCTGACTAATTGCCCTGCTTTATTGAGCTTATTTTTGGAGTAAAACACATCCTTCACTATAGTCTCCTGATATACATTCGATTATGCGCTTGTTATCGCTTTAGGAATGAGTTGATTACTGAGCATCAGCCAGTGGGCTTCATACACTCTCAATTGATGAAGCGCTTGCAACTCTTGTGCTTTACTTTGTGTTAGCTTCATCTGACTCTCCAATAAGGTACTTAGAGGCACCAGTCCCCGACCAAAGCGCTGCTTTAGTTTTTGAATGATCGCCTCTTCTTTATCTGCTGTTTGTCGACTTAATTGCAATTCGTATCGAGTTTGTCGCTCGGCACGCTGTATTTGTTTTAATTGCAAACGCAGCTGATTTCGTTGCTCATCAAGCTCAAATTGAATTTTTTTGGCATTTGCACTTGCCACTTGTACTGCACCGGCACGTTCACCTGCACTGAATAAAGTCCAGTTAGCACCTAGCGCAATCGTATCTGACGGAAGACCTGAGCCTATCGTATTGCCATTCCAATCATGTCTTAATTGCATTGACACTTGGGGCTTATACAGTGCCTGAGAAGCCGCGATTGCCGCCTTTTCGGAGTAAAGGCGCGCATGAAGAGCTTTAATAGAGGGATTGTCCTTCAATGCTTGCTTTATCAATAAGGTGTTGAGCTTTATCTTTGTGCTTAAGTTCGTATGCCGACTTGGAACAAAGGAGCTTCCAGGAGCACCAAGCAGAGTCCGAAAACTATCAAGTTCATCCTCTGTTTGGATTCTCGCATTAGATAAACCAATAAGGGAGCTGTTTAAATAAGCTTCTGCTATTAATACATCGCTCTCCAAGGTAATTGATTGCTTTTTTAGAGCTTTTGTTGTTGATAGAAACGCTCTTGCTCGATCAACCTGTCTTTGAGCGACACCTACTAGCTGATTGGCAGTTAGAAAGCGCTCGTAGGATGCATAGACCTCATATGCCAGCTGATTCTGAGCTTGTTGATTACCTCGTTGTGCGGATGCAACTAAAGCACGCATCTGTACTTGCTGCGCTTTTATTCGCCCACCAGAGTAAATAGGAACGCTTAATTTAAATGCCGTATCCAGATTATTGTAATATCCTGGGTGGTTTAAGGCTTGGGGCTTGGTATATAGGGTGTTTAGTCCCGTATATTGATTCGCGCCAAAATCAGCAAAACTGGCATTTCCCTGACTTAATTTATAGCCAAATACCGACATCGGATTATCAGTGCGTGCCCCACTTACTTCAAGACCTAGTTGCGGCCAACTCATACTGTCTGCTTGCTTTGAGGCTCCGGTCGCTGCCTCTATTGAGGCTTTTGCTGCATGGATTTTAGGGTTATTAACGAGTGCTAGCTGAATCGCTTTAGAATATGGGATAGGTACCGATCCTGCGTAAAGAGAAGTCGCCAGCGCACTAGTTACAATAATAAAGGCCATGTGTTTTCTTAGGATAATACTATTTAATGACATGACGGAAATCCTTAAATAAAACATTAGACAATCCTAATAAATAGAGCGGTTTTTATTCTTTGCAATAAATTAAATACAGCGTCGACAAAACCGCTTCCACTTCCGGTTTACTAATAAAATAATAAACTCGAGTCCCCTCTTTTCTTACCGAAAGTACGCCTTCAAGCCTCATTTTAGCTAAATGCTGTGACAGCGCCGATTGAGATAAACCCACAATCGGCTCGAGCTCACCGACCGTACATTCTCGTTTGAGGAGATAACATAGAATGAGAAGCCTTTTGGAATTGGCTAATAATTTAAGTAACTGCTCAGCCTTAGAAGCATTCTTTTTCATCACATCAAGGCTGTTGTTTATTAATGTATTCATAAATCCATTATATTAGTAAAAACTAATATTTCAATAGCACAAGCAACCTTTATGAACGGTTAAAAAAATCGATGCAACTGATTCTTACCCATATCGTACTAGTTTTGGATTCAAATCTGTATCAAAGAAAAAGAGATGCGAAATTAGAAAATATCGATTGGCTTGTTAAAATGACACTTGTTGGAATAAATATGATAAAGGATTAAATGTTAGCGCGCTCAGAGATATTAGATAGTTCTATCTTATTATTCTAACATTGAAATTCACCGCGCAGTGCGAGATCTACCATCGGGAAATATCTTTATAAAGAGCGAGCCTCTGCAGTTTCTTTTCTAAAGAATGAGCAGATATTTTCCAGGAAATGAAAAGTAATGCTATTGTTCAGAAGCATCCTGTTAAGTAAGACGTCTATTTAATTATTCGGCAAATCAGTTTTAATTTGAGAGCCCATCGCCAAACGTAATGCATTAACAATAGCAAGAATATCAATACACTCTTGAAGAATTGCCCCCATGACCGGACTTATAAAGCCAGTCGCCGCAAATCCCATACCGATAAGACTCAAGATCATTCCACCAATAGCGCTTTGTGCTGCAATATTTCTCGTACTAATACTTAAATGAAGTAGCTCATCTACTTTGTTTAAGGTGTTTTCCATAATAACAGCCCCTGCGGCTTCCGCCGTAACATTACTGTGTTGTCCAAAAGCAATGCCTACAGTGGCTGCGGTTAAAGCAGGCGCATCGTTGATTCCATCGCCCATATATACAGTGGGGGCTTTTTTTCTTTCATTGCGAACAATAGCTAACTTTTGTTCGGGGCTTTGCGATGCATATACCTCTGTAAAAGGGACTAATTCAGCGAGATAATTGACTTCTGATTCCCTGTCCCCAGAAACTAACATAATTTTCTCAAATTGATGTGCCGGCATCAAATGACTGATAAATGATTTGCTTTCAGCGCGTGGTGCATCATGAAAATGTAAAGTAGCCGCATATTGATCATCCAATAAAATAACGCACTCTAAGCCTTGAGTAACTGGGGGGAGTAATAATTTACAATCAGGTATTACATCTAATAATTTTTTTCGGCTCGTTACATTTACTTTTCGTTGATTAATAATGCCATTTAAACCTTGTCCTGGCTTTTCCGATACGTTCGTTGATTCTATTAAATCAATATGTCTCTCTTGTGTTGCTTTAATTATAGCGCTAGCAAGGGGATGCTTTGAATAACGTTCAAGACTACCTACATATTGTAATATTTGTTCTTGTGTATAATTTGAAGCTGTATAAATTTCTGTTAACGTGGGCTTTCCATAGGTTAGTGTACCTGTTTTGTCAAAAATAGCCGTTTTACAGGTAGGTAATTGCTCCAGAACAACAGGGTCTTTTATAATAATGGCTTGTTTCGCAGCTCGCGAAATAGCACTAATAATTGTAATGGGAATGGCGATTAACAAAGGACAAGGTGTTGCAATAACGAGTACTGCAAGAAAACGAACCGCATCGTTTGTAAAATACCAAGTGGCAGCGGCAAATAATAAGGCTATAGGTGCAAAAATAGCTCCAATTTGATCACCTAACCTACGAATTGATGGACGTTTTTGTTCGGCTTCTTCTAATACGCTTACAATAACCGCATATCTTGAATCCACTGTTAGTTTGGTTGCTTTAATAATGAGTACTGCTTCCCCATTGATAGCACCTGATAAAACCAAGGCTCCTGGTGCCTTAGAGATTTGATAAGGTTCTCCCGTAAGATAAGACTCATCCATAGTGCCATTGCCTTCAATTACAATTCCATCCACAGGGCAAGCTTCATGGGGATAAATAACAATTTTATCATTGATCTTAATAGAGGCCGATGAAATATCTTCAATTTGGTTATCGCGCTTCCGATGAGCAATGGTGGGCATGCGTTTTACGAGTGCCAATAACACACCAGAGGCTTTTCGTAATGCATAGTGCTCGAATGTTTGACCACTGGCTAACATTAGAATAATTAGCGATGCAGCTAAATATTGTTGCAAGATTACACTTGTAATTAGCGCAATTGCAGCGAGAGAGTCAGCACCAAAATTTCCTCTTAGTAGTTTCAAAATAATTTGTAAAAATAATGGCACTCCTCCAGTGAGAATTAAAAATAATAAAGGAAGATCGGCGAAGGACGCATTTGTAATATTCAAGATAAGATAGATGACAATAACGACAACAGAGAGAAAAACAATAACCAATTGCCACTTGGATGTTAAAAAATTTACTACGGCTATTAAATTCTTACTCTTCATTTTATTAGCAATGCCTCAATTAATAGTAACAACAGATGCAGTAAATCGCCCATGTCGAAGATCGCCAAGCCACAGAGGAGATTTTCGTTACTTCAATTCGCCATCAACAACATAAAAATCAGTTCTACATATACAAGCAGTAACTTTTAGAATTTGGAACGCCCTAGGAGTGGTTTTTCAATTTGAGTATAGATTAATTTTTCCTGACTATCTCAGCTTAGCCTGCATTTTCATTTAAGGTTCATCCTTGCATAATGTTACAAATACAATGGTATCACATGTTGAGTGAAACCTTTTTTCTATTTGAAATTGTAGTGCTCTCAACGCATCTGGTTCAGCATGTGGGGTGAATTAGTTTACGGGGAGCTTTTTTAGATGCACCAACCAATTCAGCATTTTTTAGAATCCGCGTGTGCAGATATATTTTCTATCTGTACTATTTCAGCACGTATTGGAATCATTTGCCCAAATAGCAAGTATGTGGGATTTTGACCAACATACCCGCTGTTATCCAAAAAGTGATTCATAAAATTGTATTTGCATAGAAAAAATCACTTTTATTCGGTTAATCGTTTGGAATAGTCAAGATCATTGGGCAGTAAGGTCATTATCATATGCATGTGTTCCGGTAAGATAAAAATGGCATCGATATAAAAATGATGTATCTGCTGAACGCTTTTGAAAGCATCTCTTAAGGCTGTGATTTGGTTTGTAAGTAACCTGCTGTTTCTGTTTTGCAAATTTAATGTGAAAAAATACGGGGCGTCAGGTATTAGCACCCTTCTGTAATGCATAAATTGGACTCTTGTCGTATTCCGTTTTGATGTTTATAAAACTAAATTAGGGGCGGAATTCAATATGCTTTGCTGGGCTTTACAGCCCAGCCTACGTTGATTTTTTTCCTGTTTAAGCAAATTCGGATTTGCCTGAAAATTCTTGCTTACCATCTTTGGAATGAGATTTCACATGCCAAAGTGGCAGCATCATCAATAATGGAATTAAGCAGCAAATAAACAATGTAAGGAAGAAATTATCCCAGCCGTAGTTTTTGATAATTATCCCTAAAGGAGCACCAGCCAGAACAGCGCCTACGCAATAAGCAAAAAATCCGGCAAAGCCCGTTGCTGTCGCTGCTGCTTTTTTATGTGATAATTCAGCGCAGGCCATGCCAATCATCATTTGTGGTCCAAAGATAAAGAAACCAAAGAAAAAGAGGAACAACGAGTCAAGGAATGGAGTATATGCCTTAGTCAATGTAAATAACAGCAAGGTGACAAATACACCTGCCGTAAAGAGAACGTTGATTGGATTGCGCTTACCCTGAAATACTTTATCAGAAAGCCAACCAGCAGCCAGGCTTCCGAAAAAACCACCAACTTCAAACCAGATGACGCAACTACCTGCTGTAATTAAAGAGTAATCCTTCTCTTGCGTTAAGTACAGCATGCTCCAATCATTAAGAGCGGTTCGGACAATGTAAATAAACACATAAGAAATAGCCAGTATCCAAATATAATGGTTACTTAACACATAAGTCCAAAGAATTTCTTTGACTGAGAGTTCTATTTTTTCTTGGGGCTGATCTGATGAGGCAGAAGAGTCTTCCCGATATTGCTCTATCGCTGGTAAACCAAGCGACTGCGGGGTGTCTCTTAACCGATTGATTAAAAAGAACCCGCCTAAAATGCAGATGATCCCCGGCACAAACATAGCTGAACGCCAGCCGAAATACTGTGCGCACATAGCAACAATCAATGGAATTAATGCACCGCCAACGTTATGACAAGTATTCCAAATACTCCACCAACGACCACGTTCGGATTGAGAGTACCAATGTGTTAATAATTTAGTACACCCAGGCCATCCCAAGCCTTGAAACCAACCATTCAATCCCCAAAAAATAGCAAATAACCACCAAGTGGAAGACAATCCAAACAGAATATTACAAACCCCTGTCAAAATTAGCCCAATCGCCATTAAATAACGAGGATTTGACTTATCGCCAAGAATTCCACTCAAAAATTTGCTGATGCCATAACTTAAACTCAAAATGCTAGCAATCATTCCCAGTTCAGTTGTGGTCATTCCTAAGGTGCTTTGTAATGCAGGCATCGCGAAGGTAAAGCTTTTTCGCGTAAAATAAAACAAAGCATACCCTATGTACATTGCATAAAAAGTGCGAATACGCCAATAACGATATTGCTGCTTAACAATGTTTTTATCTTGAATCTCATCAAGATAAGGAGCCGGTTTTAAAAAATTCAAAAATGACATGATTGTCCATATCATGATAAAAAAACAAGATTAGAATGTAACTTGCACTGTATGTCAATCATGCCTAGTGGTAATTAATTAAAAATTTAAATGGAATTCTTGCCAATTTATAAATAAAATAAGCGATTTGCATTAAAAAGGGATTTATCGGAATGAAAGAAATTGTAACTTTATTAGAACAAGAACAAATCGATTTTTCTATTCATAAACGTCCTGAAGTCTTAATGGTTTTAAGAAGAAAATTTCGTACTCAAAAAGATTGGATTATTGCGTCATTCGACCAATATCAATTTACTGAAGAAGAATCGGCTACAGTCCAAAAAGCTATTCTTAATGGGGACCTTCGCGTAACCGATCTTCTAGAACGGTCTATGTCCCATCATTTGTGGAGTTTTCTTACCTTTAAATGGGGAGAGATACTTGCGGGTGGGAAACAATTATCGAAACAACAGGTCTTACAAATTGCCACCTACTCGAGCAAAGGTCAGGAGTTTAAAAGAACTCCCGCTCAAGATAGAGACAGGCTCTTAAAGGGCGTACCATTAGTCATAGGCAAGGTCGTCACCTCCATGGCGCTTTGTATGGTATTTTGCTTAGGATTACTAAGCACCTTAGGCGCTCCCTTCGTACTTAGTCTTGGCTTAGCCATCGTACTTTCATGCTGTAACGGTGTGGTCTGTTTGTTAAGTCGTGGGCAAGCGATGCTGGATAGCGCGGGCTTTCAGCCTAAAAAACAAAAAGCAGTTCAGAACCTTGATGACAATCTAAAAGAAAAAACGCTGCTTGATAAAGGCCAGAAATTATTTTTTGGTATCGTAACTTTGTTAGCATGTATTTCTGCGGGTATTTCTGGATATGCTGGCCTGGTAGGACTTCTCAACTTTTTGGGGCTAGGCGCTCTCGCTTCTACTCCTCTTGTTTTAGCGGCTACGATTGGCTTATCAGTGGTTGCAGCAATCTCTTTCTATTCATTTCAAGCGATAGGTATACGTGAAAATTATGCCAAATTTAAAAACCTCTTTATTGACGCATATCAAAAACCCTATGGCTTTTTGCACTGTGTTTTATTAGGGGCGGTAAGTACGGTATTTTTAGCTGTTTATGCGACCTTAACCTGGTTTACTACAGTATCGGGGGTTAATCGGTTTTTCGATGCGATAGGCGCAAACTCTGGTACCCTCTTGGCACATGTTCTAGCAATAATATGTACTTCGACCACCATGGTTATTAATACTTTTTCACAAGTTTATAAAGTGTTTAACCCAAAAACCTATGTTGATCTCAAAGACAAATTTGAATCCATATATCAACCACCTGAAGAAAACCTCAGCAAAGCGCAAAAGATAAAGCATAGCGTGGTTAATCTCCTCAAATTATGTGCTCTCATCGGTGATTCGCTCGCTTATTCTGTTGCCGGAGGGATTCGAAGCGGTATTCATGTGGGAGAAACGTTGGGTGAGGCAATAGGGGAAAAATTTGCCTTAACGGTTACTATGGCCATATTATCTCCAGTGGTATTGGTATTTGTATCGATAGCATTTACATGGCCTGCCGTGTTTCATAACAAAAAAGCCCCTCAAGATTCTTCACCGAAAGAGCCTTTAATAGACCACGGCAGCCTAAACCACAGCCTAGATCTACTTCCCAATAATACTGTGGTATCAAGCATAGCCAAATCACCTTCAGCGAGTAATTCTCATGGCAAACAAGCTGGGCTAAGATTTTTTGATACAGGAGAAATAGAAGAAAGTACGGATAAGAATGATTACACTCCCACATCAGAAACCAGTGCCCTTTTAAGCGCGTCACAATAAATAAGGCATTGCTGTTATTAAATCTGCCTAGGTCGGGGCATGCACCACCTAGGCAGGTTTTTAATGGGTAATAACGTTAGGTTAATAAATTTCACCCACAACGTTCTTAAAGGAAATTTTTCGTTTATCTCTTTTTAACGACTTAATCTTTTGAGTTGCGGCTAATACCTCTCGCTTATTCGCGTCCAACTTTTCCTGTAACTCCCGCAATTCTTTTGAGCTTTTATTTTCTAACTCAAGATAAGCTAAGGAAAGATGATTATTTTCCTCTAGTGCGTTCTTAAGTTCACTTTGGATTAAGTTTTTGTTACTTTCTAACTGATTAAAATCAAGTAAAATTTGGTCTTCGATTACTTGTAAAGTGTTTAGGATATGATTGCCAAGAGGAAAAGTAGAAGGAGCATTATTTAACAACTCGCTATACAAGGCTACTTCTTTCGATAAACATTCAATCAAGGTAATAATTTTGCTCAAATTCTCTTTTAGCTCATTGGGTGAGATAGAATCTTTATGCTCTGTTCCCTGATGTTCTTTGATATAGCATTTATCCCACCATGTACAAAGAAGCTTCATTGCTGTTTGACGGTCTACCTTAGTTTCCAAACAGATTTGTTTTACATCAGGAATCTCACTCCGTCCCGACAATCGATACAAATTATCAATGATTTTTATTATTTTACTTTTAATAAATTTATTATTGTTCACATGCTACTCCTTTTTCATAATGCGAAGGCAGTAGTTTCACTACCAAATAATAATTAATTTCGTCAAATACCTAATGACAAAAAAATAATAACAAGAACAAAATAAAATGGCAAATTTATTTGACACAAAATAAGTAATAATTTGTCACCGCTTTTTTGACAATAAAATCTTGTGGCATTATAATAAACTCACCGAAACCAGCTGGAGAATATCTGAGAAGCCCTTTTGCGAAACAATTAATTTCGCAATTCAGTCACATTTTATTTGACTGATTACATCAATAGAGGACGCATTATTTTGCGTACAGGAGTTTTTTAATGAAAATAAAAATATCATATCCCTACATTATCTTAGGCCTTTTTTTATTGGCAATTAGTGTTTCAGTAAATACAGCGGATCGCCATTTCGCATTGCCCCCTAATGAACTAATAATGATTGATGAAGATTTACTACAAAATAAGCCCTTAACTTGTCTAGTTAAGGCAGATGAAGAAGAAAACTATCATTTATTGAGCTTTATCTCAGAAAGCGGTACCAGTATTGTAAATAACCTGGTTTTACCCGAGGGCACTATTATGAGCCTATCCTTTCACTCTTTAGAACAGGGTAAATTAACGATAGAGCTAAAAAAAGGCGCTCATTTAGGTATTACTAATGACACCGAGGAATTTATTAAATTGATCTGTTCCCCCGGTAAGTAGAGCTTTTAATTTTAATAGAATATACTCAAGCACAAAGTGTTGCTTGAGTATTAATCCATAATCGTCCAAAGGTATCCTATGCTAATCAGTCCAGAAAAAGATGAAAATAAAATCCAGTTTCGTGTTCGAATTAAAGCCTCTGTCTTTAAAGAAATTGAAGATTATTGTGAATGGGCGGGTATTCAATACAAAGATTATTTTATTCAACAAGCTTGCCAGTATATTTTTGAGAAGGATGAGTCTTGGATTAACCACAAAAATCAAAAAGTAAAAGAGAGCTAGTCTAAAAAGCAAACTGAGCTTAATCGCTTTATACTCATATTCCTCATGAAGGCCTGTTGCCTTGTTGGTAACATTGGCCAAGGAAGTACCACGCAAAAATAGAGACCCACAAACAAGCTTGGGAGAAGCACTACTAGATTTTCACCATAAAATAGTTATAAGATGAAAAGCTTTTTTGAGTGTCAGTCCTGATTTTAAATCTAATTTCAAAGAGAAAAACATGGAACAGTTTTTGGGTTGGAATCAACTTTTAGAATATGGTCTTTATACAAGAGGGATTCTCATCACCTTATATGCAATTGTATTATTTAGAACAAACTCCAATGCGATCTATGGCGAACATTCCCCTTTAGATTTTATTATTTACATCATCCTAGGTGCAATCTTAGGAGAGGCCATAGTTAATAATATCCCGTTACTTCCCTCCATGGTGGTATGCTTATTAATCGTTATTATTCATCGTTTTTTAGCTTATTTATCTTATAAAAACCATAAATTCGGTAAATACATTAAGGGGCAAAAAGTTAGGATAATTAAACAAGGGAGGTACATTGAAAAAAACATGCGTTGCTGTCGATTAACTGCAAATGATGTCTTGCAATCTTTACGAATCCAACACAGTATGGAATCGATTAAATCCGTAAAGTGCGCAACACTTGAACGAGGAGGGAAAATTTCTTTTATCTTTAATTAAAATTTCCACCTTGCCTGAGTAATGCCTATGAATTAAGAACCCATATGACCCCATTAAGATAACTTGCAAAACTAAGCCACAAAAAATAGGGTATTAATAATAACTTCAGCATTCTTTCCTTAATTTTAATAATTAGAAATGCATTCAAAACAACCATTACTAAAAGCCATAAAAAACTGAATCCTAACCAATGGAATTGAAAAAAGAATGGGGTCCATAGCCAATTCATGAGAAGTTGTACTAGATAAAGATTAAATAACTTTGCAATACGAGGTTGACTGTGATGTTGCCATAAATGAAACCCCACGATTGCGAGACATACGTACAATAGAGGCCAGACGATGGAAAAAACCCAGCCAGGAGGCGTTAGGATTGATTTATTAAGCCCTTCATACCAAGAAAGAATATTAGCTTGCGTTAATAAACCTAAAAAAAACCCGATTAATTCAAAAGATAAAATCCAAAGAATTAATTTAATCCCGTTTTTTTTGCTCAAAATCATCCCTCCAGATTTTTGTTAATCCCTCTCGAAATGAAGGATAATTTAAAACAATATTAAGTTCTTTTTTTATTTTTGCATTAGATACACGACGATTACTTAAATAAAAATCTCGTTCCTTTGGTGATAATGATACCTGATCAAAGGCGATTAAGGGTAAAGGGGGTTGTTTAAGTAAGAAGGAAGCATATGCATCCACCTCGTGAGGGGCTGCAGGTTCATCATCAGCCACATTATAGATGGATAAAGGATGAGGGTTCTTTATTGAAGCCAAAAGTACAGAGGTAATATCATCAACATGAATACGTGAAAATACCTGTCCTTCTTTATAAATACTGTATTTTTTCCCCGCGTGCAGTCGTTCAAGCGGATTTCTTTGGGGGCCATAAATTCCCGCTAATCTAAAAACGTGCAAAGGAAGTTGATTTTTTTTTGCATAAGCAAACCATGCGTTTTCGGCCTCCATACGTAAAATTCCAGAAGCGCTTTGAGGGATGCAAATACTTTCTTCATCAACCCAATTTCCCTGATAGTCTCCATAAACTCCTGTAGAAGAAAGATAACCTAACCACTTAATATGCTCAGCATGCCTGCTAATTAATTGGGAATAAGAAGATAATACAGAATCTCCATCCCCCTCCAATGGTGGAACACTAATTAAAAGGTGAGTCGCTTTACTAAGGTAGCTCTCAATATCGGAAGCATCAAAATCAATAAGCCTGATCGTGGAAGAATGATTCATTAATTTTTTGTTTTCTTGGCGTGTTGTTCCAACCACCTCAAAACCCAGCGAGGTGAGTTTTTGAGCAAGCCAAGTAGCCGTGTAGCCAAAACCAAATATAAAAAAAATCGGGTTCATTTACCTTCCTTTTCGCTGAGAACATAATTTATTTAAGAACCCTCCTTGAGTAACGTCATTTCGTAGCATTACTCAAGGACGGGCTGACAACGGCTAAAGAACAGAAGAACTCGCAATTGACTTTTTGAAGGTAACAATCAAATTGGAATCTATCGTCTTGGTCGTCATCGAATTAGGATCATAGCCTTTAGGTAGTTGAAATGCCTGACTATAATTACTCTGAGAGTAGCTTACACTTTTGCTATTATCCTGTTCTCGGGTAATTTGTTGGGTTATATTTGAGCTCACTATTAATTGTTCCTGTTTCACGGAAACGTCCACCTTACTATTTCCCTCTTTGGGTAATTTTATTTTATAGACAATCTCATTTTTATTTTCTTTAATTTCAACTGTATTTGGACTACCAAAGGGTAATTGATTAGGTTGATGCGTTCGTGAAAATTGGCTTTTCATCAACTGGGCCATAGCTCGTTGCATTTGCGCCATTTGTTTTAAAATATCATCCGGTGATTGAAAGAATGGATCGCTGCCAAACGGATCTAAAGCTGCTTGCTGATTGTTATTTTGCACTTGAGTATTTGGTTTGGCCTCAAGCGCTACGGCTCCTCCTGATATCATAGTGATAAAAGGGACAGAGATTAAAATAGGAATGAGCTTCTTTTTCATATAAATCTCCTTTGCAAAAATTAAAGCTTTAGGACAAAGGTTCGAGTAATCGCGATTCAACCGAGTACTCAAACCAATTATTACTTCTTCTCTAAGCAAAATAGGCAAGCCACTATTTTATTTACTCTTCAAAAAATAAGACCTCGCCCGAAGACACATCGTACAAACCACCAATAATTTTAATCGTTTTTTGCTCGATTAGTTCTTTGATAATATTGCTTTTATTTAAAATATTTTGAATGCTATTGTTGATGTTAATTTTGGCAACTTCATTAACGTAAGCTAGATTACTCCCATTTCGGTCTTCTTTAAATGTTTTTTCTTGTTGAATTGCTGGTTTTATTTTTTCTAACAACTGGGTCAAAGATCCCAGCTGGGCATTGTCACATGCACCTTTTATTGCACCGCAATTGGTATGGCCTAGTACGACAATTAATTTAGACCCAGCTGCTTTACAGGCAAACTCTAAACTGCCGATAATATCTTCATTAACAATATTACCTGCGATTCTAACGCTAAAAACATCTCCCAAGCCTTGGTCAAAGATCAGCTCTGCAGGTGTGCGTGAATCAATACAACTTAAAATGGTAGCAAATGGGAATTGTCCGTCCGCGGTTTCATTCACTTGTTGTAGTAAATTTCGATTAAATCGCAAGTTTTGAATAAACCGTTGATTTCCCTTGTGCAGCAAATCGATTGCTTGGTCTGGGGTGATATTATGTTGTTCTTTTTTACCAATTGTTTTCATAAATACTCCAATCCATTAACTTAATTATTTATATCGTTTTTTTTAATTTCCATGACGTTTCTCTCGATGGTCTTGCAAATATCATTCAAAGGTAAGTGACTCAAATTATCAATAGAAAAGGGATTTTGTAATTCCACTCCTATTTGATCCAGAGAAAAAAGCGCATAGGCAACCAAAGTCACGACCATAGGACTAATATACGGAGAATAGTTAACTAAAGCCGCCGGAAGGATGAGCAAAAAGAGCAAAATAAATCGACGTGATTTAATTGCCATAACAAAAGGCATAGGCGTTTTTAATATCCGCTCACATGCGCCTTGGCAATCAATAATTGTTTCCCGCACCTCTTCTGCTTTCAAAAAAGAAAACTGATTTAACTGCTCACTTTCTTGCATTTGCGACAAGATTGAGGCTTGTTTTGCTGAAATAAAATTAGGTTTATGCTGCCACTCCTGCATTTCAGCATAAGTTTCCTCACTCAATAAATGTTTTACCTCTTCGACAGAATCACTGCCCCGCAGACTATTCTTCATCAGGAAGGGCATTGCTGCAACCAGACCAAGCATTTTTTCTATCTCGCCTTTATTTGCAGGATCTACATAACTTTTTATGATAATTGCCATATTTCTGCTGCAATTAACCACAGTACCCCAGAGTTTTCTTGCCTCCCACCAGCGATCATATCCCGCATTGACCCGAAAAACTAAAATTAATCCCATAATTACCCCTGCGTATTCAAAAGGGCTTATTGGCAAAGCCAAATCGGGAATAAAAATACTTAGCGCAGAAATAAAACAGGCATAAACAAATACTGCCAAAACCTTGCTAAATACCCTGGGAGTAACCGAACCATGAATGGCAAGCGCACAATCCATAAAGTTAGGATATTCATATTGATTTCTAATTTTCTTATTTTCTTTCATAACCCTTCGCATCTAATTTATGCCTACAACCCGTGGTTGTCTCACATAGTTAAAACGGAACATCGATTAGCAATCGACAATTTTTACCTTTCCATAAAATTTCTTATTTAGAGCGGCACTTCCATTGCCGATGAGTATGAAACAGAACGAAATATTTGAACTGATGACATAACTTAAATCCTCTTATTGTTAAATTAACACTGCAATTTAAATTAAGAGATAAGAACTATATAAGGATTGTTGGGGCTAATTTCAAGATAATTAGAGGAAAATCATAAATTAGTAGTTTATTTTTTCGCATCGAAGTACCTATGAAAGTAGGCCCTACCTGCCTTAACACCCTTTTGGCATACGAAGCGAAGTGAGTATAAATTTTTTTGTTATAAGCAAGTTAGATGACGACTAGCCCCATTTGAGGGTAACATAGCAGTACCTGTTATTCATAAATGATCCTTAAGATGTAAGGAGCGACGCTCTTCATGCCAAATGATATTGCTATTTCAATTAATGCACTGCAAAAGATTTATGAAAATGGTTTTAAAGCATTAGAAGATATTAACCTTGAAATTCGTCAAGGGGAAATTTTTGCTTTGCTTGGACCTAATGGTGCGGGCAAAACAACACTGATTAATGCGATTTGCGGCATTGTACAACCTACTCATGGGACAGTCACCATATCCGGTTATGACAACATCCGCCAATACCGCGAGGCACGTACTGCGGTTGGTTTAGTACCCCAAGAGCTTACGACAGATGCATTTGAAACGGTATGGGATACCGTTAGTTTCAGTCGCGGTTTGTTTGGCAAACCCAAGAATCCCTCATATATTGAAGAACTATTAAAGCGGCTCTCACTGTGGGATAAAAAAGGCTCACAGCTGCAACATTTGTCCGGCGGGATGAAACGTCGCGTTATGGTCGCCAAAGCGCTCTCCCATGAGCCGCAAATCCTTTTTCTTGATGAACCTACCGCTGGTGTCGATGTGGAGCTGCGTAAATCCATGTGGGCACAAGTGCGGGCCTTACGTGAAACCGGAATTACCATTATTCTCACCACCCACTATATTGAGGAAGCACAAAGAATGGCTGACCGTGTGGGAATTATTAATAAAGGTAATTTAATTCTCACTGAAGATAAGAATACCTTAATGCACAAAATGGGTAAACGACAAATGATTTTCCTGTTACGCGAACCATTAGCCAGCATACCTGCCGGTTTAAAAGATTATCCGTTAACATTAGAACACGATGACAATGGTGGTAAATTGATTTTAACTTACGATACTGAAGCCGATAATGATATTTCCGATGTATTGGATAATCTAAAATCAAATGGCATCCGCCCGAAAGATATCTATAGTCATCAAAGTAGTTTAGAAGAAATCTTCATTGGCTTATTGGGGGAAAAATGAATCTACGTGGTGTTGGTGCAATTTATCAGTTTGAAATGGCACGCATGTTTCGTACACTAGGACAAAGCATTGCCTCACCTGTTATCTCAACGGTCCTTTACTTTATTGTGTTTGGCTCGGCTATTGGTTCTCACATGCAAGCGATTAATGACATCCCCTATGGTGCATTTATTGTTCCTGGACTGATTATGCTGACCATCTTGGGGCAGAGCGTATCCAACGCATCTTTTGGGATTTATTTTCCTCGTTTTACCGGCACCATCTATGAAATCCTCTCTGCCCCTCTTTCTTTTGTCGAAGTCATGTTAGGTTACGTGGGAGCTGCCGCGACTAAATCCGTGATCATTGGGGTGATTGTGCTGGCTACCGCCTGGTTTTTTGTACCATTACGTATTGCACATCCGATGTGGATGGCCTTCTTTTTAATTATGACCAGTGTGACTTTTAGCTTGCTTGGTTTTATCATCGGCATATGGGCTGATGGCTTTGAGAAATTACAATTAATTCCACTGCTCATCATTACCCCCCTCACTTTTCTTGGCGGCAGTTTTTACTCAATCCATATGCTTCCCCCACTCTGGTATAAAATTTCATTGGCAAATCCCGTCGTCTATTTAGTGAGCGGATTTCGCTGGAGCTTTTATGAACACAGTGATGTAAGTATAACGATTAGCGTCACCATGATTTTAACATTTACCGTGCTGTGTCTGGCTATTATTGGCTGGATTTTTAAAACGGGATATGGATTAAAAAAATAGCTATGTAGAAAAAACAACTTAGCCGATTTAGGGATAAAATTGTATGAGTTGTTATGCTTTTTTAAACTATACTGAAAATGGCAATGCACTATTAACTAATAATAAAATCTCTATAGTCAAGGATGATGTTTATGAGAAAGCTTGCTCCATCACGCGTTTATTATTTTATTCTAATCCTGATTACAGCCCTAGGGATTTCATGTAGTCAAAATGATAATACTCGTCCCCCTGCCCAAATCAGACCGGTTAAAGCAATTCAAATAGGCAACTCAAATGAACTCAATGGCCGAGCGTTTCCAGGCCGAGCCAGAGCCTTTCAACAAGTTAATCTATCATTTAATGTGGACGGCTCTTTAATCGAATTACCTGTTAAAATTGGGGACCAAGTTAAAAAAGGCGCCTTAATTGCGAAACTTGATCAGCGAGAATTTGAAGCAAAAATACAATCAGCTCAAGCAGAGTTTATTCGTGATCAACAAAATTACACACGGGCTAAAGCACTCGTAGGTAAAGGACATATTTCCAAAGCAGATTATGATCTGTTAAAAGCCAAGCTTGCCGTGTCACAGGCAAATAAAGATTTAGCAGAGAAAACACTAAAAGACAGTGTACTCCTAGCGCCATTCCATGGAAAAATATCAAACTTATATGTGGAAAATTATCAAACCATTGCGAGTAAGCAAAACATCGCTCGCTTATTAGATACCTCGCAAATTGAAATGGTCATTCAGATTCCCGAGGGACTGATAAGTTACATTCCATTGGTAAAAAATATTATTGTACGTTTCGACCCATTTCCCAATCACCCAATTACCGCACAAGTAAAAGAAATAAGTAATGAAGCATCTCCGGAAACACGTACCTACCCTGTTACACTCCTTATGCAACAACCTACGGATATTGAGATATTACCTGGCATGGCTGGTAAAGCTACTGGACGTGTGGAACAAGCAAAGATTCAAAATAAAGTAACGATCCCTGCTTCTTCAGTTTTGACCACCGATTCAGAAAAAAAAACTTATGTCTGGATAATCGATCCACAAACACAACAACTGCACCGACGTGAAGTGGTCATTGGCGAGCTCACGCCGACTGGAATTTCGGTTATTCAAGGATTGCATGAAAAAGAATGGGTGGTGACCGCAGGCATTCATAGCCTAAAAGAAGGGGAAAAAGTCACCATTTTAGATGAACAAGGAAATTAAAATGGCTTCACTAGCAAACAGCGCCATTAAAAACAGAACAGTCACCTCGTTTATTTTATTGTTACTCGTTATTGCCGGCTCAATTTGTTTCTTTAATCTTGGGCGTTTGGAAGATCCGGAATTTACCGTGAAGACAGCAACGATCACAACGCATTATCCAGGCGCTAGCGCAGAACAAGTTGAATTAGAAGTTACGGATCGTATCGAGAAAAAAATTCAAGAAATGTCGGAAGTAAAAGATATCTCGTCTATTTCCAGACCCGGACTTTCCATCATTAAGGTGAACATCAAAAACGAATATTGGTCCGATCGCCTCCCCCAAGTTTGGGATAACTTACGCAAGAAAGTACAGGATATTCAGAGCAGTTTACCCCCAGGAACAGATACACCAGTGGTTGGAGATGATTTTGGTTATGTCTTTGGTTTTCTCTTGGCAGTAACCGCTGATGGGTTTAGTTATGCTGAACTTGAAAATTACACCAAGGAAATTCAAAAAGAACTCAACATTGTTCCCGGAGTAGCCAGAGTTGATTTATGGGGTGTGCAGCAAAAAAGAATTTATTTGGATATTTCCAATACTCAGTTTTCGCAATTGGAGGTGTCGCTTGCAGACATAGAAAAAACCCTCAAATTGCAAAACCAAGTAGTGAATGCAGGACACGTCAATTATCAGCTGCAACGGATGCGAATTGCGCCAACTGGTGAGTTTAATACGGCAGAAGCTATTGGTGATTTAGCAATTACCCCCCAATTAAAACCCAACAAACCACAAAACAATGATGAAATTATCCGAATTCGGGATTTTGCGGAGGTTAAAGAAGGCTATATCGATCCTCCCGAGCAATTAATGCGCTATTCTGGCTTACCCGCTATTGGAATCGCGTTGGCGCCTCTTGCTGGAGTTAATGCCGTAAAAGTGGGCCAAGATGTAGACAAACGCCTTGAGGAATTGCAGGACAAACTTCCCCGAGGAATTGAGATTCATAAAATTTCATGGCAATCCGATATTGTTGCTGAATCAATAGACGCATTCCTCATTAATTTACTCGAAGCGGTAGTAATCGTTTTACTGGTATTAGCGTTTACCATGGGATTCAGAGCAGGAATGATCATTGGTGTTTCTGGCTTAATCTTAGCAATTTTGGGCACCTTTATTGTCATGCAATTGCTGCGTATCGATTTGCAACGTGTCTCTCTGGGGGCATTGATTATTGCCATGGGGATGATGGTGGATAATGCCATTGTAGTAGTCGATGGATTTATTCATCGTTTGCAGCAAGGTATGCCGAGAGAAAAAGCCGCGGAAGAGGCCGCTCAAATTTCTGCTTGGCCATTATTAGGGGCAACAGTTGTTGCATCAATGGCTTTTTACCCCATTTTTGCATCAACCTACGATACCGGAGAATATGCTGGAAGTTTATTCACAGTCATTGCCGTATCGCTTCTTTTAAGCTGGGTGCTTTCCCAAACAGCCACTCCCCTTTTGTGTATTTTATTTATGCCTGATCCCAAGAAAACAGTGGGGCAAGAAGAAGCATATAATAGCAAATTTTATAAAGGATATAAGTTCGTACTTGAATCCGCGATACGCTATCGAATACTTTTTAGCCTGGGCATGTGTGGACTGTTGATACTGTCCGTTATTGGTTTTCGCTTCGTCCCTATTATGTATTTCCCCGATTCATCGCGCTTACAAGTAATGATTGACTATTGGGCGCCTGAAGGTACTCGCATCCAGGTGGTCTCCACGGATCTTGAACAACTTGAGAAAAAGCTTTTGTCTGACCCAGGTGTTACCAGTGTAAGCACCTTTATTGGTCAAGGGCCTCCTCGCTTTTACTTGCCAGTGGAATCGGAATTCCCTTATTCCTCTTATGCGCAATTGATCGTGAATATGAACAGCTTGAAGGATGTCGATAGATTAGTCGCGACCCTGCCAAAATGGAATGATAAAAATTACCCACAATCCATGGTGAGAGTACGTAAATATGCCGTTGGCGCATTTAATAACTGGAAAATCGCTGCTCGATTTAGTGGACCCGCCAATGCCGATCCAAAAACTTTACGTCATCTTGCAAATCAAGCGGTGGAAATTTTAAGAGCAAGTCCTCATGCAATTGATGTACGCACTGATTGGCGTGAACCGGTATTACAAATTGTTCCTGAATATCAACAAGAGCGCGCGCGTTGGGCAGGTATTTCACGGCTTGATTTAGCCCAAACCTTAGAACGAGCGAGTGATGGAATTTCTGTAGGGCTTTATCGCGAACAAGAGAGTTTGATTCCCATTATATTACGTCAGCCATTGAGTGAACGGGATACCGCTGCTGTTGAGCTGCCCTTATTACAAGTCAATTCACAATTAAGCACGAAAACCACACCTGTTTCACAAGTAGTTGATGGGATAAAGCTTGTCTGGACAGACCCTATACTTTGGCGTTGGGATCGTAAACGAGCGATTACCGTACAATGCTCACCCTATGAAGTTACCGCCAATACTCTTCGTGAGAGTATCTTGCCACAGTTCGAAAAAATTAAATTACCACCAGGCTACACCTTGACCTGGGATGGGGAATATAAAAGCAGCACCGAATCGGCGAATGCGTTAAAACCCGGCCTGTTTCCCGCCGTGGTCATTATGCTGTTAATTATTGTCATGCTATTTAATGCTTATCGTCCGCCGATTATCATTATTGCTGTAATTCCTTTTGCGATGATCGGGATTACCTTCGGCTTGCTGCTTACCGGAGTACCTTTTGGTTTTATTGCCTTGTTAGGAGCGATGAGTTTATCGGGCATGATGATAAAAAACTCCGTGGTGCTCTTGGATCAAGTGAATTTAAATTTAGCCAATGGTATGAAGCCATATGATGCCGTGGTGTCTGCAGGATTGAGCCGTTTATCGCCAGTAGTTAATGCGGCCGTGACCACTATATTAGGCGTGATACCCTTACTACAAGATGTCTTTTGGGTTTCTCTTGCAGTAACTATTATGTTTGGATTAACTGTTGGAACGATTCTTACTATGTTTTTAGTTCCAGCCTTTTATTGTATTTTGTATCGGATTAAACCCAAGAAAGAACAACAAGAAGATTAATGATGGCTCTTATAAAAAAATGGCGTTTCCTTTTTTTATTCTTTGTTATTTTAGTTTTTTGCTTATTTAAAGCCATTGAAGCACAAACAGGCAAGCAGTCACTTGCAGATTTGTTTTTAGTGGCGCTAATTATTGTAAGTTTGCTAGCAATCGCGGAGCATAAACAAAGACTGATTCACGGCTTATTTATTTTAGGCATGTTAGAAATAGTTCTAATTGCCGTGAGCATGTGGCTAATCAGTTTTCCGGATCATTTTTTAAAATTACTCTTCGGATTACTTTTTTTCCTCTTAATGACAGTTACTTGCATCAAACTGACATTACAGGATAAGACAATTAGTGTAACGACCTTATTTGGCTCCCTCTCTGCTTATCTGTTTATCGGTTTAACTTTTGCCTATTTATATTTACTTGTTTATTTAATATATCCCCAAGCAATCACCGGTTTAGAGCCCTATGCCGACACCAGAGCAATTTATTTCTCATTCATCACCTTAACTACCGTAGGATACGGCGATGTGGTAGCTACCGCTCCTATTATGCAATGCTTGTCTTGGATGGAAGCCTTCTGCGGCCAAGCCTATTTAGCCATTTTTATTGCTCAACTGGTAGGAAGATATGCGTCGAAACCTTGATTACGCGACGCATCAAGGCTACCTTTGTGTCAATTAATCTACAAGATTTTCTTTTTCTTGTTCAAGCCACTCCAAAAAGGCTTCGCGATCTGATTTAGACAAGCTAGAAAATTTATTTTTAATTGTTTCAATTGGTTGGTATTGTTTTCTTGGTGCTTTCACATAAGTTTCGTTAATATTCATTTTTCCTTGCACCACATTTTCATAGGCGTCAGGATCTTTCTTCATTAACTTCAACAGCTGCCCATCAACCGAACGCGAATGGGAAGGTAAATACGTAATCGTGTTTTCCTGGTACAGGTCTGGATTAGCATTATCTTGTTCTCTAAGATCATTATTCAAATCTTTAATAGAGATTTTATTTTCTTTGGCATAGGTCCTAACGGAGCGATCCACCCGGGTAAGAACCTCCCCCCAATGAGCGACATGCTGAGTATTTACATTCATGGCAGAGCGCAAGAACCACAACATTTCATTGTTAGTAATACCTAGACCATCAGATGATTTATCAAGAGCATATTCACCAAAGTTTTCGTAGGCCTTTGCTCTTTTGCTCCAAACTTCTCGTGTAATAATCTGAGATATTACAGAAGGAAGGCTCTGAGAGATAAGCTGATTAAATTCACCTATATATTGATTCGCTTGCGCATGTAGCTCTTCATCGGAGAGGTTTGAGGTTTCTTCATTTACTATTTTATTTGTTAGTTCGTCTGATTGCATTGTAAATCCACTTGTGAGCAATAACCGTTCGGTATTTTAAAATTACTAAAACGGATATCTTAAGCTGATAGGCTTATTGAACTCAATAAGCGGTGCAAAATAGACTGTTGCTTTACTGGAGTTGATTAACAAATATGCATATATTTTAATCAAACCAACTCCTAGAGCGAATAGAGGCAGGCTGAGAAGCTTATGCCGTTGCCAGATAATCCTTACCATACTGTTCTAAATAATCATTATAATTACCGAGAAAATCCTGAACCCCATATTGTTCAGTCAAGACAATGATACGTGTTGCGATATCATCAATAAAATAACGATTATGACTGACAAATAATACAGTACCAGGAAACAGCTGAATGGCTTCGATTAATGCATCGATAGATTCAAGATCTAAATGGTTAGTTGGCTCATCAAAGATCAACGCATTATGTTTTTCCAAAATTAATTTGGCCATAATTAGGCGAGCGGACTCCCCGCCACTTAATACGCCAATTTTCTTATCAACATCCGCTCCGCGGAATAATACTTGCCCCAGCACCTTTCTAATTTCCTGGCTAGGGGCGGCTATATGATCTTCCATCCATTGCAAAATAGTTTGCTCTGGATTCAGTTGTGTTCGATAATCCTGGGCAAAATAACCAACCTTTACCGTATCACTCCATTCAAAATTCCCCTGATCGGCATGTAATTCTTTTAATAAAATTTTTAGGAATGTTGATTTGCCAATACCATTGGGCCCGATAATGGCACATTTATCGCCACGTTGAATGGTAAGGGATACATTTTTTAATAAAACGCGTTCATCAAATTTTTTGTGCAACTGATCTACTGTGACGACTACTTTGCCTGAAGATTTCTTCTGCTGAAAGTTAAAATAAGGTTTGAAAATATTCGAGTCTTTAATCTCGACCAATTCAATGCGATCGATCATTTTTTGTCGTGAAGCCGCCTGACTGGCCTTACTTGCTTTTGCACCAAAGCGATCAACAAAGCCTTGCAATGCATCAATTCGTTTTTCCTGATTTTTCAGCTCACTTTGTTTCAAGCGTAAGCGTTCCTCTTTAGCAAAACAAAATTTGTCATAATTACCTGGGTAATCCAGGATCGTGTCGTAGTCGATATCGAGGATGTTCGTGGAAGTATTGTTGAGAAAACTTCGGTCATGCGAAATAAATATCAATAATCCTTTAAATGAAGTTTTTAGAAACTCTTCCAGCCAAGCAATCGAGACAATATCCAAATGGTTGGTTGGTTCATCAAGCAACATAATATCGGGTTGCTGATACAGAACTTGTGCCAATAAAACACGTAATTTGTAACCGCCTGATAACGCACTCAATGGACCATAATGAAATTTTTCGGCGATACCTAAACCAAGCAATAAGTTTTTTACGGTAGCTTCGGCTTCATAGCCTCCTTGATTCATCACTATTTCTTCTAATTCGCTGAGTCGAAAGCCATCTTCTTCGGTAAACTCTTCTTTAGAATACAAACTCTCTTTTTCGGTAAGTGCATCCCATAAAACAGGATTTCCACGAATTACCACATCAATTAGGCGATCTTGCTCATAACGGAAATGATCTTGCTTCAAAAAGCCTATTTTATGCATTTTTGCTTTTTCAACGGAACCCTGTGATGCTTGTTCTTCGCCTGATAATATTTTTAAAAAAGTAGACTTTCCAGTGCCATTGGCACCGACTACACCATAACGTTGCGTAGGCAGTAAGGTCAAATCCACATTTTGGAATAACGATTTTGGTCCAAACAACATACTTAAGCTTTTTACTTCTAACATTAACCCAGCCTCTCAAAACAGGATGTTCACAATTGAATCTATTTGTTCTTTTTGTGCAATTTTAACATTATTTGTGACAATAAGCATGCACCTTAGCATTTTTAGGAGATTTAAATTGGCTATGGAGCTGATAAATATCCAATTTCACCAAACAAATTGATTTAATATTGAACTAAAAAATGTTAATCTATGCCCTCTTTATAAGACATAAGTGCCTTCAATGATCCAATCTGACCTCCCCATGTTCTCTCAGCTACCGCTGCGCGAAGAATTATTAAAGAGTCTTAATTCGTTAAATTACGAAAATATGACTCCCATCCAAATGCAAAGTCTGCCCATAATCCTTAACCATGAGGATATTATTGCTCAGGCAAAAACCGGAAGTGGAAAGACTGCTACTTTTGGTTTATCCCTATTAAATAATTTAAAAATTTCGTTTTTTGGTGCACAAGCTTTGGTTCTTTGCCCTACCCGTGAATTGGCAGAGCAAGTAAGCCAGGCAATTCGTCGCTTAGCCTGTTTGATGCCCAATGTTAAAATTATTAATTTGTCCGGTGGCATACCAATGAAACCCCAATTGGATTCATTAAGGCATGGAGCACATATCATTGTAGGAACACCGGGGCGAGTCCTTAAGCATTTAAAAGGTGGCTCCTTAGATTTGAGTCAGCTAAAAACTTTAGTTTTAGATGAAGCGGATCGCATGCTTGATATGGGATTTTTAGATGACATCACCAGTATCATTTCAGCGACTCCCAAACAACGCCAAACCTTACTTTTTTCTGCGACCTATCCTGAAGAAATAAAACAACTATCAAAGCAGTTTATGAAGAACCCGAAAGAAATTGTTGTGGAAACCCCAGAAGATGAAATTGATATCGAACAACGATTTTATGAAGTAGCAAAACAAGCTCAGAAGTTTTCCGTATTAAAATCATTGTTACTGCATCATCAACCCGCTTCCACATTAATCTTCTGTAATACTAAACAGCAAACAGCTGACGTGACCGACCAACTTATTCATGAAGGCTTTAGTGCAATTGCGCTAAATGGCGATATGGAGCAAGTAGATCGTGATCTAGCAGTCTTACGTTTTGCCAATCAAAGTTGTTCTATCCTAGTTGCAACGGATGTAGCCGCGCGCGGGCTTGATATTAAGGAGCTTCCTGCTGTTATTAATTTTGATCTTGCTTTTGATCATGACGTGCATATTCACCGTATTGGCCGAACCGGACGGGCTGGAAATAAAGGTATTGCTTTAAGCATTACCACGCCAGCAGATGCACAACGACTTTGTGCTATTGAAGAAAACCAACCCGCCCCCATTGTCTGGGGAAACACGAATGAGTTTGCCAATAGCAACTCTACTCGGCTAGTGCCAGAAATGGTTACCCTATGCCTTGCTTCTGGTAAGAAAGATAAAATTCGTCCGGGAGACATTCTGGGTGCATTGACCAAAGATGCTGGATTGGCAGGAACTACGATCGGTAAAATTAATGTCACGGCCATGCATTCCTATGTTGCAATTCACCGCAACCATGTCGACAAAGCCTATCAGTATTTACAAAATGGGAAATTAAAAGGCCGCAAAATCCATGTTCGTAAAATTAGTTAATTAACTAAATGTAGCTTGATGCAGCGCAGCGCTGCATCAAGACAGTATAAGCTCAGCTAATTTTATTGCTGAACTTGGATCACCATGATCCTCAATAAACCATGCAGCCATCAAAATTAAGCGTACCAATACCCAATCGTTGATCCGCTGCGCATCAAGCCCTGATTTTTTTGCAAGCAGTTCAACCCGCCTAGCAAAGAGACTTTTAACATCAGGGGTTGTTGTAAGCTCGTGAATATACATAAAATCAAAAGCGGCAATTTCAAACTCTGGCTCGCCAATAACCCCTTTGGGATCAATTGCTAGCCATTTATTATCATGTTTTAAAATATTGTCATGATGTAAATCGCCATGTAAGAAAATAAGCGGCTTTGGTGAGGCAAGGAGTTTATTTCTTAACGCAACCGCCTTATCTAACATAGTAATAGGTATTTGTTGCAACGTAGGGCTCTCAAGTACTTTAAGCCAATCGGCAACTTGAGGATGGGGGGATTGTTTCAGCTGTGGTTGATGCTGGTGGAGTCGCTGCATTGTCTCGACATAACAATCCATCACATAATCTGGTTGCTCTCGATATAAGGATTTAAGCGTAATCCCAGGAACTGCTTGTTGTAATAATAAAGCATTATACTTGCAGTTATAATCAATTAGTTTAATAGAACCACGGGGCCCCAGGCTGGTTAAAGCGTGTTGTTCGTTGAAAATACTTTGCCTATCGTAACTAATTTTTAAGACAACTGGCTCCTCATTATTTAAGATGGCTTTAGCAACATAATTAAAGGTCATGTTAACAACAGGAGTTACCTCTCTTAAGCCCCAATGATTTGTAAGTGACGTAATCAGAGCAGGTAAATTAGCAATCCACTCCGTTCCTTGCGAACCATAAATATTTGTTATGTTTTGCCTCAGCATTTTCATTCAATAGAAACCTATTCACACTGCCTTTTGAATCTCATATAAGCTTACTTCATTATTCCAATACCGCGAACAGCCAACATAATTCATTCCTGCTTTTTCCAACACTCGCTGTGAACGTTCATTATTAGGATTAATAACCCCAACAAGTTTTTCAACTTCGAGATGTGCAAATCCCCAATGAATCAGAGCCCGAGCTAACTCTGTACCATAACCTTTATTCCATGCATTTTTCGTTAGAGCATACCCCACTTCTATGTCTGGTTGGCTATCGTCATACGCCAGATAAATTAAACCTGCCCGCCCAACAAATACCTTACTTTCTTTTGCAAATACACTGCCCAGACTAAAATTGTGTTTCTGATAATGCGCAATAGCCTTCTCTAAACCACTCAGAACCTCAGCCTCCGTACGCACGCCCTGACCAATATATTTCATCACGTCAGCGTCAGATTGTAAGGCGTATAAATCATTAAAATCAGATAATGCTGGCGTATTAATAATTAAGTTTTTCGTTTCTAAAAAAAGACTCATCATGCAGCTCAGTAAACAATTTATTCAATAATAATATCGCGAAAGATATTCCTGATACTAATTAAATATAACTGAAGCCTTGATTACGCTGCATCAAGGCTACGTTTATTTCGAACAGCGGAAGCAGTCGGTTATGTGATCGTCGACCATGCCGATTGCTTGCATGTAGGCGTAGATGATGGTGGACCCTACGAAACTCATGCCTCGTTTCTTTAAATCTTTAGATAAGGCATCGGATTCAGGAGTTGATGCGGGGACTTCTTTTAAGGATTTGGGGTGGTTAATTCTGGGCGTATTGTTAACAAAACTCCAAACATAGGCGTCGAAGGAACTAAACTCCTTTTGAATTGCTAGGAATGCTTGGGCATTTTTTCGTACGGAAAATACTTTGAGGCGATTGCGGATAATGTTTGAATCGGTTAGTAGTGCCTCCAGCTCATTATCGGTCATTTGTACTACGGTATTGGGATCAAATTGCTTAAAAGCCTGTCGATAGGCATCTCGTCGTTTTAAAATCGTTTCCCAAGAAAGACCTGCTTGGGCTCCTTCTAAGGTGAGCATTTCGAAATGTTTAATATCATCATGTACCGGAACACCCCACTCCGTGTCATGGTACTCTACATAATGAGGTTTGTTTTCGTCCACCCAGCCACATCTTTTCATTATTTTTCCTATTAAATATTATCTCGTGATAATACAATACTTCGCACCGCATCCGAACTAATATGTATCATGTCTAAATTACCCATCACGTTACGCAAGCTCAAAGAAGCCGATCTAATTGAATGTATTTCACTTTTTCAAAATACAATCCACAACATTAATGCAAGGGATTACTCTGCCGCACAACTCGAAGCCTGGGCTCCTAAAACAACTCTGGAGGTCACTGATCGTTGGAAAACCTTATTAAAAAATGTGGCTTATGTTGCTGAATATAATCAGGATATCGTTGGATTTGGCGATTTAACACATGAAGGGTACCTAGACAGATTATTTGTGCATCATGAATATCAAGGACATGGAATTGCTGCAGCTATTGTAAAAAAGCTAGAAGCTTGCGCGTATGAAATGAATATTCAAGAGATTGCTGTAGAAGCAAGCATTACAGCAAAACCTTTTTTTGAAAGATACGGTTTTACTACAGTTAAAGAACAACAAGTCGAGATTCGTGGAGTAGAATTAACTAATTTTTTAATGGGAAAATCGCTACACAAAGAACTTGAATAAGGAATTGTCTGACAAAACCTTGACGCAGCACTAGAGCGATACTTTGCGCCGCATTTTTAAGATGCCACAAGCCTACTTCAAAATCGAAGCCTGTTTTCTTTCAGGGGAAATACTGGCCACCGAGTGCAAAAACTGAGCCACTCTATTTTCGATCTCATGTAATGTTTTTGAACGAACACTCGCATTTGCTTCTGTAAATACACGGTCTCCCATGGCGATTAAATCTTTACTATTCAATACCAAGTCAGTTCTATAAGTAGCATCCCTTCGCTGATAACTCGGCCCCAGAACTTCAAGCCAGGTAACATCATCATTATATTCACATACCATTTCCGCCCAGAAATCCAGAATGTATTCAGGTTGGGTGTATAGCCTGATATAGGTATGACTTTCCTGAGAAAAAATCGTTTCAATGGATAGAGCAACGTTGTATTTTTTAGCCAGAAAATAGGCTCCAACTATGGAAAAAAATTCGCAAGTCCCCGTTCCGTATTGTAAAGACAATTGCAAATAGTGTTCATAAATATTCCCTGTTTTCTCTTTGTCCTCTTTAGCCGAATAAAGCAAATTTTTCGCAAATATGGTTGGCATTATAGCTAATTCATCTTTTTGCAGATGAAATGGGAAAAATGTTCCCTTATTCTTTAAAAAATGGAATAAATCATCGGTCTTTTGGACCAGCGCCGTATTGCAGGGTCCAAATGAAAGAATAGTTTTTACCTCTGCATTGAGTTCGAGAAACAAACCATAGAGAAATTCAAACTTATCCTCAGCGGATTTCTGCATCAATTCAGAACAAAGAGAACTCATAAAACCTAATTCATGTAAATTTTCTTCATTCTACAACAACAAACCAAATTGTACAAATTTTAATTTATCGGGCGTCTCTATGTCCTCATTTACTTTTGGGATCCATGGGCTAATTTAGTTGCCACTTAAAGAGATCCTGATTGCAAGCAATCAGGTTTGATTTTATAAAAATTATTTATCTCGCTATGAGTACACTATTGATTAAGTATTTTTTTAGCCGTGTCATAACCTTTGACTTTAAGCTCTTCGATTGTTTTTCTTGAGAAATCGGAATCCCATGAATACAAACCTTCTTTTTCTGTTTGCAGCATAATCCTGGTGACGGACAATACACCGGGATCGCCCATTATTTGAATAAATATAGGTAATTCCGTAATTTCCTTAATTGCCTCCGGATCGCAATAAGCTAAAATAAACTCAATCAGCTTTTTATAATCACCAATTAGATCTTGAGTGCGAAAATCTTTTCTCATCTTTTCAGCAAATAAAATCTCGTTTTTTCTAGAAAGCACTTCAACGATATTTTTCGGAAGACCTCGTTTTTTTGGATACACATCAACCACATAAACTTTTTTACCGCTCCAGCCACAAATTTCAAGGGCGGAATCAAGAGGAGTATTCGTAACAATTCCTCCATCCCAATAATGTTTTCCACCAATGGTTGTCCATGGAAATGCTGGAGGCAAACTTCCACTAGCAATAATGTGCTCAGGGGTAAAATCATCAGTATAACTATCAAAAGTTTCAAACTCAGAGGTTTCGACATTCACTGCCATAACGAGCAAACGAACCGGACTACTCTTTAGTTTTTTAAAATCAACGTACTTATGAAGGAGTTTTTTTACCGGATCGGTGTCATAAAAACTAGTACAATGCGCAGAAATCTCATTTAAATTCATAAAAGGAGAGAGCCATCGTGGATGAAAAAAATTTGGTGAGCCCCAAATAATGGCTTGCAAATAGGATAAAAATCTTCTTGATTGCTCATCGAAAATTTCGGGAGTCTCTAATGCAAGATCATTCCAAAATGCTTCTAATGCCGCAGTTGCATTTCGTGGATTCCCTGCAACAATCGCTGCATTAAATGCACCTATTGATATACCTGCCACAATGTCAGGATAAATTTCCAATTCTTCCATTGCCCTAATTACCCCACACTCAAAAGCACCAAAGGCACCGCCACCTTGAAGCGCAATAAGCGTTTGGGTTGCAAGAGGTTCCAGAGGAAATGAGAGATCAATAAGTTGCTCTTTAACTGGTTTTAAATCGGTGTGATTTTCAATAAGTGATTCGGCCGCTTTAATTTCAGTCGTAGGACGTCCAATTAAAATGGCGCCTTGAAGTATGTTATTTTTTAAATAAAGATTGGCGAAGTTCTTCTCTTTAGGAAAACCTCTTACTAAAAGCTCAGTAGCGTCACTTGCATCGCCGATAATGATAATTGCAGTACCAAAGGCATAGAAAAATAAATAGGATGCGGTACGGTTGTAGTGTCTGGCACCTGACATATTCGCTGCGGCAATTTTTCCTTGCTTAATTGCCGTATCACCATATCGCGTTTTACGAAATTTTTCGAAGATTGGATCATAAAATGTAACTACATCACCAGCCGCATAAATATCAGGGATGTTGGTTTGCATATGCTGATTCACTAAAATGCTATGATCAGTATCAAGCTCAATACCGCTCTCATTAAGAAAGTCTGTGTTCGGCTTTAAGCCCATGTCGACAATGATAAAGTCACAAGAGACCTTTTTTCCTGTATTCGTTTTTACTGATTGAGCACGCTCACTACCCTCAATTTTGGTAATTTTTTCCCCGAGGATAACTTCTACTCCATTGTTCGTAAGAAAATGAGCAATCTCCGTACAAACTTTGAAATTTCCTGTATCAAACTCTGGAGTAATAATGGTTACCCTGATCCCTTTTTGGCTCAAAGTAGAAGCAAGCTCTATCGTAAGATAACTATCACCATAAATAATGACCTTTTTTGCGGCCTCCATTTCTTTAATAATTGCTTCAGCATCGTCAATTGTTCTTAGATAATGTACTCCCGGTAATTTTGCACCTGGGATGGTAATTTTTTTAGGACTACATCCTGTTGCAATAAGTAGCTTCTTATAGTGAAATTCTCCAGCATGCGCCGTTTTGACACGTTTATTTTTTGTATCAAGGGCCTGTGCTTTGGTATTCAAAATAATTTCGATATTATTCTTTTGATAGTAGTGCTCATCGAATATATATAATTGCTCTTTTGTTTGTTTTCCAAGAAGAAACGCTTTGGGAATTTGCATGCGAAAATAAGGAAGATACTCTTCTGTTGACAGTATGACAATTTTACCTGTTTCGCCTTCTCGTCTAAGAACATTTGCGGCAAAAACACCAGCTAATCCCCCGCCGATGAGTAAAAAATCAGCAACCTTGCTCATAGTAACTCCTCATCCTAAGACCGAAATAATCAATGCATAAAACTAAATTTAGCACAACTCATGAAGTTAAGATCAGATAATATATGTTACTTAGCATCAAGACTATATTTTATTAACCAACATAGCCTTGATCCAAACATCAACAAAATTTAATCCAACTCGTCTGTAGGGCTCTGATATTCCATCCCCTGATAAGATACCTAAATAAAATCACATATCATAAACTCTTTGATTTATAAACAAAAACCCTAGTCAATGCTCGGATTTTTGGAGTTCTCTAGAATGAACGCGGATTAATTAATCACACAGATTAGATGAAACGCAGTACCGCATGGCCTGTAGAAAACTGAATTACCACAGCTTGCCTGTGGTAATTCAGTCTAAGTGCCATCAATTACTTGCAATCTAGCTTTGTTAATTTGAAGGGAATGCTACGGAAGAACTTGCTTCAGGCTTGATCGCATTTAACAATGCTTCGCCATCCACAGTATGTTTCTCTTTTGACAGAACAAAGCAAGGTGGAATTAAGCCTTTTTCCTGATATTTTTCCAAAAGTTTAGTAGCAAAATCGGTTTTCCTTCTCCACCACATCCATTGAATAGAGTTACCTTGTTCATGCAGCGTCAATTGTTGTTTTTGAGCAACAAAACATTGAGCTAATACTTGATAAAAAGGATGTGTTAAATAATTATCTTCTTGCACCTCAACCAAAAGAGTACTACCGCGTTCACTCAACGCAGGCTCTGCCTGCAATTCATTAGACGCAGCGTCTAATATTTTCTTGAGTATTGGTTTAAGAAGTTGCCTCTCTGATGTGGTTAAAAAATCTTCCTGCATGCCGTTTACAAGAAAACGATTCAACGCCCGCATATAGTACTCTCGATGCGAATCCTGAAGATAAAACATATGAGCACTTTGGATTAAAAAAAGATCTAAAGCTAAAATCACATTAACGCGACCTAGTACTTTTATCTGATCTTGAGTTTGCGTTTCATGGTCTGAATTAGAAACCTGATAATCTGTTTGTCTATTCATGTGGACAAAATTAAGCAATGTTTCTGCCGCAATACAGGCAGGTGTTTGAGGAGTATTGGATGTTTTCCAACTATTCTTTTCTGGAAATAAAAAAACTAATTCCTGCTCATCAAGAGACAAAATCACCAATGAATGCTGCATTAAATCCTCCAGGCAACAAAATAAAATTATTTTAACATATTTAGATCTTATTGGGCGATAAATAGACTAAAGAGCAACATACTGAAAACTGTGGGGATATAAAAAACACCTATAGAAAATTTAGATTAATACTGCCAAAATATGTTAGTATTAAACGATAGAGAGGTTTTTCTTTTGTCTCGAACCCAACGACTTTTTGATCTAATCCAGATATTGCGGCGCTACCGATATCCCATTAGTGGGCAACAATTAGCTGATGAGCTTGATGTAAGTCTACGGACAATTTATCGAGACATTGCTACGTTACAAACCCAAGGCGCCTCCATCGAAGGAGAACCGGGTATGGGCTATGTATTACGCCCGGGATTTATGTTGCCTCCCCTTATGTTTTCTGAAGAAGAAATTGAAGCTTTAGTACTGGGTTCACGCTGGGTAGCCCGTAGAGCCGATAAGAAATTAAGGCTTGCAGCAACCAATGTCCTGGCTAAAATATCTGCAGTCCTTCCAGAGGATCTGCGACACCAGCTTGAGTTTTCAGGCTTACTGATTGGACCTGCCAAAACAGCAATAGAACATAATGACAAAAACGAAGCCTTAATTCGTCATGCAATCCGTAAAGAATACAAGCTGCAAATGACCTATGTTGATGTCAAAGGAGATGAGTCGCAACGTGTACTCTGGCCATTGGCTCTTGGTTTTTTTGAAGAAGTCCATGTTATTGTTGCCTGGTGCGAATTGCGCTCAGATTTCCGCCATTTTCGCACGGATAGAATTGTCACATTAGCACCGTTAGAAATCCGCTATCCCAAACGACGGCAAACGCTCTTACAAAAATGGCGTGAAGCTCATAATATTCCTGAACAGTAGCTACTCACTACTGACAAAAACTGTCAGTGTAGATCAGTAAACTAGGCCCGTTCATATCACTTATCAATTGAAGGAGAAAACATGATATTCGAGCCTAGTGTTATTGTACTGTATGTTGAGACGGTTGCTCTAAGCAGCAATTTTTACCGTGATTTACTTGGCATAATGCCAGAAGAACATTCACCAACATTTCATGAGTTTAAATTATCAAATGGAATGAGTTTAGCATTGAAAGCGAAACATACGGTGGAGCCATCTACGGATAAAAATAATGGTAATGGCGAATTGGCATTTACGGTGGGTGATCATCAAAAAGTCGATGAGCTTTTTGCTCATTGGCAAGCTAAAGAAATAAATATAATCCATCCACCAACTGGTGTACCCTATGGTTATACTTTTCTTGCCCAAGATCCCGATGCGAATCGACTACGGGTTGTTTCTGTTGGAAAAACCACCGACTAAATAGGAGTAATGCAAATGTCCTCTATACTACCAAGCCTAAAACAGGTAAATAGTTTTAGAGTAACCGGCTTAAGTACTCGAACTCAAAATAGTGATGAGTTTGGGGAAAGTACCGCGAAACTGCCTAATCTTTGGCAACAAGTTCATTCCAGTGGTTTAGCTGCGAATGCAACGCTCGTAGCTGTTTATTCCGACTATGAATCTGATGCCAACGGGCTTTACACGGTTACTGTAGGTATTCCCTCCGATGAAACCCCAGCTCAATTGAATTCAGTTACTATTGAAACAGGGAGCTATTTTGTTTTCCAAGGGAAAGGGCCCATACCTGCCACAGTGGTGGAAACCTGGCAGCGCATTTGGAATTATTTTGAGCGAAACCCTGAATTTCAGCGTAGCTTTGTTAGCGATTTTGAAGCATATAAAGGCTCTGATGAGGTGACCATTTATATTGGCGTAAAGTAATTCTTCAATTACCGTGGTTTGGCCACGGTAATTTGCCCTTCTTACATTACGTAATACTTTTAAATGCAATTTGCCTAATCCATTGGTGTACGGGGTTATTTTGATTTTTATAATCAAATAGTTTCATGACTGTCTTTGAATTAGCTGGTCTATAATATAGAACATAGGGAACAAGGAGCGATGAGTTCATGCAAAAACACCAGGTTATGGGAATAGACAGCCAATCTTTTCATCAAATGAATTATTATGAATGGGGAAATCCGAACAATCCCAAGGTATTACTCTGTGTTCATGGCCTATTTCGTAACGCTCGAGATTTTGATGAGCTGGCTCAGGCACTTTCTTCCCATTATCGCGTTATCTGTCCTGACATGGTAGGTCGTGGTTTAAGTGATAAAGTAACTAATGCCAACGATTATTCGGCGCCGACATACATTGCTGACATCACTATTTTATTAGCCCAACTGGGTGTAACCGAAATTGATTACATTGGCACCTCGATGGGAGGAATGATCGGCATGATCATGGCTGCAATGAACAATTCACCGATTAAAAAACTGGTGCTTAACGACATAGGTCCCCAGGTTGACACCAAAGCTCTGCAACGAATTATTGATTATGGAAAAGAAGGAAGCAAACATTCCTTTAAAACCCTAGAGGAAGTAGAAACATATTTTAAAAAAACCTATTCAAGCTATGCACAATTAAGCCCAGAACAATGGCAACAACTTGTCGTAGCTGGAGTATGGGAAAGCCCCAATAAGCATTACCAATTAGCGTATGATCCTAAAATAATTGATAATGTGATCTTAGCAACCCAAAACAATATCCCTCTATGGGCATTATGGAGCAAAATTCAATGCCCTGTGCTATTATTGCATGCCGCATTATCTGATGTTTTATCAGATGATACCGTAGCCCAAATGCAACAATTGCAACCCAGCTTACAAACCGTAAAGATTCCTGATATTGGTCACCCTGTGTCCTTGATGAAGCACGATGAGATTGAATTAATTAAAAGTTGGTTAATTAGGCACGAATAATAATGCCATCACAAGCTAAGCCAACGAATTTATTTATTTTATTTGAGAATTTACAATAAAAAGCGCATCAAATTTAGTTCGCGGCTAACTGTAATTTAAGGATAAATTAATGAATAAAAAAACGCGAATCGGATTCATTTCTCTTTTATTTTTTTTAGGCATAGGCTCTTCTTGCTTAAGTGGTAACTATTGGGCATCTACAGAGTGGAATGATGGACACTACTTGGGCATGGCATCAATACTTTGATGGCTCCAGTAGCGTTACACACTTTGACGTAAAAGATGTAACACATTTAATTCGATGCACGCGAAAATTGACCTAAATAACATTCGTTAATTGAGGGCCATGTCGAAGTAACCCTAAGCTCGTTTGGGGTTACTTCACAACACCTTGCTTCTATTTAAGCGCCCTTTCCACGCGATTACTGAGCAACAACTTGAACGTCTTCAGCGCAAAGTCCTTTTTGCCCATGTCCGTACTTAAATAGAACCAGCTCTCCTTCTCGCAGTGTTTTAAAACCACTTTCTTGAATAGAGCTAAAATGCACAAAGTAATCTTTACCATCACTTTGAATAAAACCAAATCCTTTGCGCTCATTGAACCATTTAACGGTTCCTTTTATTTTTTCAGACATATTATTCCTTGATTAAATATTCAGCTGCTTTCACCCTACTGAATAGTATAAAAATTAGTAATTAGCGTGGTAAATTGGGACACTATTTCACCTAACTTCTCGGTCCCTCGATTTTCCATGTTTGCTTTCCTTATAATTGTTAATGCCTAGCCATTAAAATAAAAAAAACAGGCCATAGAACGGCGTTGATGAAATTTATTGTTACTTAGGTTATTACTTATTTTTCATTATTAAGTAAGATTAAATAGCTCTAAAATACTGGTTCAATTTTCCTTGAAAATCTATTAAGGTTTTCCTTGTTTGTGGACACAAATCCCGTATTACGCTGCGGCTAATACGGGCTATATTTGTTGTTACATTCTGGGACCACTATAAGTCACATTTGCATCATCTTTTTTATTGGTCAGCTCATTGAATAAGGACGGATGATCTTGTCCCCAAAAACGCTGAGCGTCCTCCAAAAGTTGTGCGCGCTCATGCTCCTCACAACCTTCCAATGCAGTTACCAAATCATTAAGTTGCTCATAAGCAGCACCGGATACTCGCTTAATTTTTAATAAATTGAGTACAGCATCACCTCGTTTAGTTACAGGCAAAGATACGTTTTTCAGATAAGAACAGAATTGGCTAACGTGCTCGACAATAGCTTCTATTTGCACGCTGTTTGTAGCATCCGCTGTTTTCAAGGAAACCAGCAACTCTCTAGTTTGATCTTGAAATGCATAAGCATCATTTTTTAATTTAAGGCGGCGTTTCAGTGTAGGTACCATAACCACAGCATGCCCTACAAAAAAACCAGCAGCCGCGCCCCCTGCTCCTCTTAACAGCGAAGAACATTGCTCATTCTCACACGTATTCGCAGCAACCGCAGCACACAGTACCGTAGCCGTTAAAAGACTGGCACGAATAGCTAGTTCTCGCCAGCTGTAATAAGTCCATAACCCCCACAATGACTCTTTAGTCCTTTGTGCTACTAATCCCCCAAGGTTATAAAAATCCACCAAATTTCCAGTTGCATTGGTTAGCGTTCCAGCAAAATTCCTCATAAATAATCCATATTGATATAAAGGGAATGCGCATGGTAACAACCCGTTCATATTAAATGCAAATGATTATTGTTAGCATTTACCATTTATTTTTAACCATTAGGCCTTCCCTTCCCCTTGATACCAAATATTTGCGCTCAGAATTGAGTCTCTAGGTTTCTCAGCAATAATTGTGCTACATTCTTTTCATTAAGGGATTAAATTCATTCTTTGCCGAGATGACTATGGACTGGAATAAAGATCGCCAAGATTATGAGCAGCGGCTGACAAATATTAAGCCTTTTTTAAATGGGAAAATCGTTTTAGCAAAAAACATTGTCCCTTTACTGGAAGCCGCGATTAAGCCCTACGACAAGGTTTCTCTCGAAGGGGACAACCAAAAACAAGTTGACTTTCTTGCCCGTAGCCTACTTACGCACAATCCTTAGGCTTGAAAGGAAGCATTTGTAAACATTGGATGGTTAATCCTTTACCTACGTTAATACCGGCAATTGAAGCAGGCTTTGTTAACTCTATTTTTTGTGTGGGTGGCGAGGTAGGTATGAATATGTATGAGCCCGTCCGGATATCTTGTATCTCAATATAAGCATTTGGATGGTTTATTACATGCATTAATACACGTTCTATAAATATAGGCTGGGCGATCAAGGTCCCGCCTACGAAATTTACGATCACAAGGAAAGAAAAGCGATGATAAAACTCTACCAATTTCCACCCCAATGGTCCTTACCAAATCCCAGCCCATTTTGCATGAAACTGGAAACTTATTTGCGTATGGCAAAACTGCCTTTTGAATCCGTATATGTTATAAACCCAGCAAAAGGCCCAAAGAAAAAACTTCCTACCATTAATGATGAAGGCAAAATACTTGGCGATAGCGGACTCATCATTAACTATCTACAAGAAAAATATGGTGACCCTTTGGATAGCCACTTATCAAGCGAACAAAAGGCTCAAGCCCTAGCAGTACAACGTTTACTTGAAGAGCATTTATATTGGATCATGGTGTACTCACGTTGGATAGATGAGCGTTATTGGCCAATTACCCGAGATACATTTTTCAGCCATTTGAAACAGCCCCTACGAGCAATTCTTCCTATAATTTTGCAAAAAAAGATCCGTGCTGATCTCTACAAACAAGGAATTGGCAGACATAGTACGGCAGAGATTTATCAATTAGGTATCGAGGATCTAAGCGTCTTAAGTACGTTCTTAAAATCTTCCGCATTTTTGCTGGGTGATGAACCCACCAGTATCGATGCCAGTGCTTATGCCTTTCTGGCCAATATATTGGAAGTACCGATTGCCTCTCCATTACACGATTATGCGAAAACCCAACCCCAGTTGATTGCCTATTGCGAACGGATGAAACAGCGCTTTTACCCATAAATCATCACCATAAAATCGCTTGAAATAAGGCTTCAAGCGATTTTCTTCCTTTTCATCTCTGCCAAATATTTTCAATTTAAATCACCTTGTGTTAAAATAATATACAATTTGATCTCGATACAAGTACATTGGTAGGATTTTAATTGCACTCTCATTTAGACATAAACACAACTCATTTGAATAAAAAGTTTAATATGCAAACACCATCTTCAACATTCAGTCAGTTTTTACAGCAGGCCGATAATGAGTATCGCAAAAAACTATCCTCTATTCCTTTGTTTAATAGCGAAAAAACCAGAGCTTGGGATAAAGATCAAAAGCGCTTGTTTGCCGCTATTTTTTATCATTTAAGAGGCCATTTTATTAATTTCATGTGGTTTATCGCCAATTTTTCTGCTGACTCGCTATCGAAATCAATTATCTTAAACAATATTAATGAAGAATTTGGTACGGAAAACAGGCTTTCTCATGAACAACTTTATGCGAGTTTTGCGCAAGAATATGGCGTGGATATTCACGATGAAATTGTCAACGAAACGCATTATCTACCATTTGCTAAACAATTTAACAAAGGTCACCTAGCTTGGCTTGCAGCCCATGATGCCGAAGCTCAAATCGCTGCATTTGCCGCTTATGAGCGCCTCGATAATATTGATTACATCTATCTGAGTGAATGTGCCTTATCGATGAATACCTCCACTCAAGGAATGATTTTTTTCAAAGTTCATACTCATGTAGAACATTTTAGCTCTGTTATTGAAAAGTTAGAACCCATTTGGGAACACACCAGCGATAAAATAAAAAAAGCCTTTGAGTTTATTTATTCACATCAAATTCAAATGTGGCAAAAATTATCCGATGAAATTTTTGCCCTAAGTCATCAAAGAGGGGCAGCTAATTGATATTATATTTTTTCAAAAAAGGAATGTTTGCTGTTTATAATTATCTGATGGAAAAAACCATTGAGGCCAGCCATCAAATCACCTTATTTGGTATTGTGATGATGATCAACTTCCCCCTTTTTGGAATTTTATGGAAATTACAAAATTTTCAAGTAAATAAGGAATTTTTCCTCAGATTAATCGCGACCATTCTTTGTGCGTTATTAGCGCTGCACCGATTTTGGTCTCCCAAGTTCTTAAGAGTGCTCCCATTTCTCTGGTATCTAAGCTTGCTCTTTTGCCTGCCCTACTTTTTCACCTACCTAACCTTATTAAATGATGGCGCAACCTTGTGGTTAATGAATTGCATGTCTGCAACCTTTTTCCTCTTCCTGGTAACTAACGCCTTAGACTCGTTAATATTACTTATTTTAGGTAGCGGCTTAGCCTATTTCTCCTATGTTTATGGTGCCGATAAAATAATTAAGTATGTTCCTGGTGATGTATCTATTTTTGGTTTAGGAATTACCTTTACCGCAGCCATTATCATCGGGGCTCTTTTTGCCCGGGATAGAGAGCTCATTTATAGTGCTAAAATTTCAGGCATGCGCTTACTCGCCGGGAGTTTAGCGCATGACTTACGTACACCGTTGTCCAGTATTTACCTGCAAGCCAAAATGCAAAAATCACAAGTTGAAACTCTGTCTGGTAATAAGGAAGTAAAACAAAATTTAAACGAAAGCATTGCGAAAATCGAACGTGGCATTGATAGTGTAAATCAACTTATTAGTACGCAATTAAATAACATCCGTCACGATAAATTTGATACCTGCAAATTTGGGTTTTACTCCATCAATGAACTCTTAAAACATGCCTTAGAAGATTATCCTTTTAAACATAATCAACATGAACTCATCGATCTCCTTATCGAATGCGATTTTGTAATCTGGATTGAAAAAATCGCCTTTAGAAATCTAATCTGGAACCTACTGAACAATAGCTTTGATTTTATTGAAAAAGAAGGTAAAGGTGAGGTATCAATTAGTATGGCAGAAGGACAAGAAAAGGATAATTTTAATTATCTGCATATTAAGGATACTGCCAAAGGCATTTCTACAGAAAAAGCTAAGCTGATTTTTGAACCCTTTTATTCTGAAAGACAGGGTGGCACAGGCATTGGTTTAGCCTATTGCAAACTACTCATGAACGCTGCAGGCGGTTCCATCGCCTGTCAAGGTAAACTGGGCGAATACACCAATTTTACTATTAAATTCCCCAAAATAGACTAAAAAAAGACCACGTAAACAACAAATAGTCTAAAATTAACTATATACACTCGTCATTTTTAAGGGACCTTCTCATGACTACAAGTAAAGAGGAGAGCCCAAAAGATTACAGAGCGCTGTACGTGGGTATGCAGTAAGGAAGCAATACAGAATCACGCCACTGAAACATTCTGAACAAACCGAATATAAACCATTCTTAATTGGCAATGATAAGCCTCTAAGTGCGACAGACCTTACCACCCACCAACTCAATACGCCATGGAATTCCTGATGAGCATACCCGATGCCATTAAGGTGCAAATTCCCCAACTCAATTTAAGTTTTAATCAATTTAGCGAGATAGGTTTTCAGCAATTACTCGATTTTTTCTCTAAGATTCAGTTACCAATCAGCCATTTAGATTTTAGCAATAATCGCTTATATGATTATTCTTTAGAGCAAAATTTTGAATTGCTTACGGCATTACCCAAGTCATTACAAGCAATTAATATGACCAATTCAATTAAAGAGGCCCCCAGTATGCTTGGGGCGCTGCAAGAAAAACTACGCCTTGCAGGGAGCAAATTAAACATCCACTTCCACTCTCGAGTTAATGAATAAAAAAGTTATAAACTGTATTATTTAAGAAGTATATGATTTAAACTGAATTTTTCTAACGGTGGTGGATAGTTAATAGCGTATGGCTTTAAAAGAAATAGACTACACAAGAGTTGTGCAAGCGGCAGGTTCAGTTAAAAAGAAAGGAAAAATCCCCTCAATTACAAATGTATGTGAAGAACTGGGTATGATTTCACCAACGCCCAATCTGCCTGCATTTTTAGAACAATGGTTTCATACTCAACCAGAATTTCAACGCTCAGTCCAGGCCCCACTTTCAGAGAATATTAATATAAAAGCAGTTAACCTTTTTGAAAAAAATATTGAGCTAGAAAAATCACTCTCCCTGCTCCGTGCCACACTTGAGTCAACCGCCGATGGCATCATGATGGTCAATGGCCAAGGTAAGGTTGTCGATTGGAACCAAAAATTCGTAGAAATGTGGCGTATTCCCACCTCTATGTTAGAGGTAGGCACTGAAAGCATTAGTTTCGAATACATTCTGGAGCAATTAATTAACCCAGAAGGTTTAATTTCCGATGTCAATTTTCTTTATGAAAACCCCGATTGGCAAGGTGAATTACCCATATTACATTTTAAAGACGGGCGTATTTTCGAGCGTTATACGCAACCACAACGGGTAGGCGCCGAGATTGTCGGACGCGTATATAGTTTTAGAGACATCACCAAAAAATTAATGCATGAAGATGAGCTGCGTATTCGTGAGCGTGCGATTGAACGTATTACTGGCTATAGCGAAGAACAGCTTTTAGGCCAGGATCTTACTTTCTTACATGCAAATAAAACCCAACATGTGAACCACAAACGCATTATCTTAGCAATAAAAGAATTACGTGAAGAAACAGTTGAGCTGGAAAGTTACCAACAAAATGGTGAGGTTTTTTGGTGCGAAATCAGTGTAGCCCCAGTTCGTGATTCTTTTGACAAAGTGAAACACTATATTTGCCTTATCAATGATGTGACTGAACGCCGAAAGATGGAAGAACAGTTAATCAAACAAGCAACACATGACTCCCTAACCGAATTACCGAACCGAGTGCTTTTAATCGACCGCGTTGATCAAGCAATTTTACAAGCGAAAAAGAAAGGCTCCATGTTAGCCTTTTTATTCCTGGATTTGGATCATTTCAAATTAACCAACGATACCTTAGGGCATAGCATGGGGGACCGGCTTTTGCAGGCAGTATCAAACCGATTACTTCTAGCAACTAATGATATTGATACCGTCAGCCGTCTAGGTGGAGATGAATTTGTTATATTATTGCAAGACATCCATACGGAGCAACAAGCACATCAAATTGCCGACAAGATACTCAACGCCTTAGTACTGCCCTTTCCAATAGACGAACATCATTTAAAAATAACCGGAAGCATTGGCATTAGCTATTTTCCCAAGGACGGTAATGATTATGAATCCTTGATGAAAAGTGCTGATTTATCGATGTATCATGCCAAAGACAATGGACGTAATACCTACCATAATTATGACAAGGAAATGAATACACAAATTGTTAATCGCATGCAAATTAACAATGCCTTACGTGATTCACTGCAAAAAAACGAATTTCATTTGCTCTATCAACCCTTAATCAATTTATCAGAAAATAAATTGATTGGCTTTGAAGCGTTATTGCGTTGGAATAGCCACATTTTAGGCACAGTCCCTCCAAATGATTTTATCGGCATTGCAGAAGAAAATGGTTTGATCTTAGAAATTGGCTTGTGGGCTATGGAAGAAGCATGTAAACAACTCGTTCGCTGGCATCAACAAGGCTATTCTCATTTAACCATGGCGGTGAATATTTCTGGCCGACAATTACGGCAGCCACGAATGCCAGAAATGATTGGTAAAATTCTTAAAAAAACAGGCTTATCGCCTAAATTCCTCGAGTTAGAACTAACTGAAAGCCTATTGGTAGATAATATAAAGCATGCAGTTGATGCGATGTATGCGCTCAAAGATATGGGAATTAAAGTGGTCATCGATGATTTTGGTACGGGCTATTCCAGTTTGGCCTATCTGAAACAATTTCCCGTGGATAAATTAAAAATTGATCGCTCATTTATTACCGAGTTAGTGGATAAAGAAAATGACGCGGCCATCGCCCGCGCGATTATTAACTTATCCCATAGCCTAAATCTCGAAGTCTTAGCCGAGGGAGTAGAAACCGAATTACAGCGTGAGTTTATTATGACGCATGGCTGTGATTATGCTCAGGGTTATTACTTTTCGCCGCCACAAAAGGCTGAAGATTTGGAGCAGTTTTTGAGCGATTATTTGTAAGCGACGACACCTAACGGACAGCCGAATTACCGTGCTCAAGCCACGGTAATTCAAGACGATTATCCCACAGCAATATTTCCTCAAGCAGGCACAATTCTTGCTCCCATACCTATATATAGAGTTCATGAGTCAGGGAGATAGGAATGAAGGAGATAAGCATTATTGGAGCTGGTTTATGCGGAACTCTACTTGCACTCTACCTAGCAAAACGTGGATACAAACTCCATGTCTTTGATGCAAGACCCGATCTCCGATTAAACCAAAGCCATGATGGACGCTCCATAAATCTTGCCTTATCTTGCCGGGGAATTACAGGTCTTGCCGGGGTCGATATTATGCCGGAAGTAGAACAGTTGATGGTCCCTATGCGGGCTCGAGCAATTCATGATACTCAAGGGCAAATTAAATACCAATCCTTTGGCCGTCACCATGAAGAATACATTAATGCCGTTGAACGTAATGAATTAAATAAACTCCTACTGAATGAAGCAGAAAAATATCCTAATGTACGTTTTAGCTTTAATAGCAAATTATCTCATCTTGATCTTGAAAAGAAAGTCATGCATTTTAAAACCCATCATGATGAGCTCTTAAGTTTTCCCTACCAATATTTAATAGGTGCCGATGGCGTTAATTCTTGCGTGCGCGAGCAATTAAGTACTCGCGGTTTGATCAAGGCAACCCGAACTTTTTTATCATACGGCTATAAGGAATTATCCATTGGCGCTCCAGGCCAGCAAGAATTTGCACATGAATATTTACACCTATGGCCTAGGAATGCCTTTTTATTATTGGGTAATCCTAATCGCGATCATTCCATTACAGGCTCCTTATTCTTACCCTATGAAGGAAAAAATAGCTTTGCTGAATTAGAAAATGAAGTAAAAATTAATGCCTTTTTTAAGGAAGAATTTTCTGACGCCTATGAGGTCATGCCTAATTTACTGCATGAGTTTACCGAACACCCAACAGGCAACATGAGCACCATTCAATGTGACTCATGGCATTATCAAGATCACTGCCTGTTACTTGGTGATGCGGCACATGGCGTTGTTCCCTTTTTCGGCCAAGGCATGAATAGCGCTTTTGAGGATTGTCGTATTTTAAATATGTTGTTGGATAAATATCAGGATGATTGGACCCAAGTAATGCCCGCCTTTTATCAATCCAGAAAACCAAATACGGATGCGGTGGCACAAATGTCTATGGATAACTTCCAGGAAATTCAAACCAACATTCGTGATTCTCAATTTAACTTAAAAAAACAAGTAGAACAATTGCTCATGCAACGTTACCCCCGACAGTACATTTCCAAACACGTACTGGTTATGTTTAGTAATACACCGTATGCAGAAGCACTAAAAATTGGCGCAAAACAAACCGCGTTTTTAAATCAAATTTGCGAAAAAGTAACCAGCCTTGAAGCTATTGATTGGGAGCAAGTAGACAAACTCATCCATCAACATGACAAGAACTTGGCACATTCAATGAATTAGAGCACGTAAAAAAACAGGGAGAGATGATGCGACTTATTCAAGATTATATTGATTCAAAACAAAGTGAATTTAAAAAACATCCGTTTTTTAATCTTTTAGAGCAATTAAATAGCCTCGAGGAAATCAGCTATTTTGTCCCAGAATTAACTTTTTGGACTATGACCTTCCAAGATATTTTACGCATCAATGAGGAACGAGTAACCGATCCCTACCTCAAAAAAATAGCACGCCATCATCGGCACGAAGACGCAGGCCATGATCGTTGGTTCTTACAAGATAAAAAATATATGGGAACAACCAGCATTAATAAGGCCTGTAATAAAAATGGAGTTAGCTGGCTCTACAGTCGAGACACTCGCTCTACGCGTGATGCGGCCTATGCACTTGTTGCCGAAGTATTCCATGCTAAAAATGATATTGTGAACATCGCCCTACTCTTAACCCTTGAATCTTCAGGACACGTATTTTTTGAAAAAGTTTCCGATCAAGTGAGAAAAACCGGCGAGGAGGCACATTTAAAATATTTTTCCAAGACACATCTGGAAGTAGAAAAAGCGCACGCATTATTTGAGACCGAAATGGAACGTGAGTTATTTTCCAGAAAAATCCCTATCGACGTAAGACGTGACGCACTACAAATGATTGATCGTTGCTATGATGCCTTTACTAAAATGTTTGATGGATTAGTCATTGCATGCAACCGTAAACTGGAATTAGCTCAAAAGAGGAACCGAAAACATGCCGCAAACTGTGAACCAGTGGAACAGCCAACATCTCATGCAATGGGAAAAAAAGCCAGAACAAAACATTCTAAGTAATGAGCAGGCGCTGGTTCCTTTCGGCCGCGATTTCGGCGGGTTGGTGCACTCCCAACCTGCCGCAGTCTGCGAGCCGCAAACACGTGAAGCGCTGCAATCCCTACTCAAATATGCTCATGAGCATCAACTTCCGGTCACTATTCGTGGTAATGGCATGAGCCAAAATGGGCAATCGCTGGCAGCTCCTGGAGGATTAATCCTTAACATGAAGCATTTTAATCAAGCCCAGGAACCAGAACATCATTCCATTTGGATGGAAGCAAATTGCACCTGGGCCGATTTGCTCAAACACTCATTGCCTCACTCACTGACTCCTTATGTACTACCATATAACTGCAATTTATCGATTGGTGGTGTGCTTTCCGCTGGAGGAATAGGCGCATCATCATTTAAATACGGCAGTGTCATTGCGCATGTACGCGAATTGGAAGTTATTCTTGCCAATGGCGAATTAGTACACGTAGATAGGCATTCACCTTTAATGCAAGCCTGTTTAGGTGGACAAGGTCATTTTGGCGTAATTACCAAAGCCCGCATTGCCTTAAGAACATGCAAAAAATCGGTACGAACATTCTATTTAACTTATCTGGATAAAGAGAGCTGGCTGCATGATTTACATCAATGTCAGAACTATGCGGATTATGTTGAGTCCTTTTGTACTCCAGCAATACAAGGAGCTAAGCTCATAGCAAGTGAACGTACTCCTTTCGCGCAATGGCTTTATGCATTACATGTCTCAATTGAATACGACCATCATGCACCTGAGTTTCATGAATTGTCCTTAAAACCTTGGAAAGTTCTCCATACTCAAGATGAGACGATTCACTCTTATTTACATCGCCATGACGCACGTTTAAATATCATGAAAATGAGTGGCCAATGGGAGTTAGAGCATCCTTGGTATGAATGTTTTATCCCCAAATTTCCGTTAAATAAATTAGAAGAAATTTTGGATACCCTACCCGTCCATTATGCATCATTAGTCCATTTAATCCCCATCGTTAATCGTAAAGCAACGGGCTTCTTAATGCTTCCTGAAGAACCGCACATCTTCTCTTTTATGATTATCAATCCCGGCTTACCTAAAGTATTCACTCCAAGCTGTGTAGAAGCTATCAAACATTTGGATACGCTTTTTTTACCTTTAGGAGGCAAACGTTATCTCTCTGGGTATTTAGGGGAATCGCTAAAGCCCGACTACTGGAAAAATCATTATGGAGCGCGATACTCCGAATGGCTTGAGTTAAAAAAACAGTATGACCCTTTGCATATTTTAAGTTCTTATTTATTTAATAAGTGTTCAAAAATAAAGGAAATTAATCTATCTTAAGGAGGAATCTTTGTTGATGAAAAAAACTGGAGAAAAATATGCCCATAAAGCTACTCAAAGGAATCCGCCATTTTAAAAATAATGGTTTTCTTGAAAAGCGTGACTTATTTCAATCCTTAATCAAGGGACAATCACCAGATACGCTCTTGATCACGTGTTCTGACTCTCGCATAGTTCCCTCATACGTCACCAATGCAGATGCCGGCGAGCTGTTTGTTATTCGTAATGCAGGAAATATTTTTCCACCGAAAGTACCTTACCCTACAGGGGAAAGAGCAACAGCTGAATATGCATTGAAAGTACTCAATGTAAGCGAAATTATTGTCTGTGGGCATTCAGACTGCGGTGCGATGAAAGGCTTATTAAACCCTAATCTTGCGGAGAGTTTACCATTAGTTGCCGAATTCCTTGAAGCTTATGCCCTCCCCGCTTTGGAGCGCGTACATGAAAAACATCCTGAGCAGCATGATTCAAAACAAAAATTAAAATGTCTTACTGAAGAAAATATACTTTTACAAATAGAACACTTACATACTCTGGATATTGTTAGAGAACGTGTGGAAGTAAATAAACTAAAAATTCATGCCTGGTATTATGACATTGAAGAAGGTGAATTTTTTATTTATGAACCCAACACGCAACATTTTTTACCCTATGAACAAGCCGTCGAAAAGCTATTTAATAGTGAACTCGTGCTCAATCAAATGAACACCATTATCGAGGAAGAAGCAAAAGCTTATTCATTGCCCTCTACAGAAGAAGAGTACCGTAAAGTAGCAGAGCAAATGAAGCTCCTGAAATTTAAGGGGGAAAATGTAATATGGAATGCCATTCAAGCCATGGTGATAGATAGGCTGTGGCAGGAGTTTGGCGAGTTATGCATTGAAAGTGAAGGAAAAAATGATCCCCGATTTATGGCATTACTTGAAAAATGTCATGAGGTTGCCTTAGGAATGGCAGAAAGTTGCCAGAAAAATATATTGAACTCTTCAGGTTATGCAAAGGTATGTATTAATAGAGCGCATACCCTGCTGCACCCCCCCCCATCGAATGATGATGAATTGGCATCTACCAAGAGTTACCAGCACGCTTAATCTGAAAACCTTGATTACACCATGCAGTGTAATCAAGGTTAAGTGAGCTTAGAATTTTATGAGATAATACAGGAAGAAGTTTGCCCCTGCTCGGTATCTGAACCTGCCGACCATGAAGAGAAAAAAGCAAGCCAGTGACTTGCCCCATAAAATTAATTTGGGCAATTAAACCGCATTGGTAATTTTAAAGTAAAATTGTATTTTATTGATCTATTTGGTCGGGCATCAACAAGTTCATCAATTGTTTACGAAAATAGGTGAAGAACGTTAAAGTAAGCAACTCCGCAAGCTGCGCGGTTATTCTGTCAAACCATTTTTCTTCACTAAGCTTCCAACCCAGCCACATACAAGGTACTAATACAGTAATCACCAAAACAACCGTATAATTTATCCGATGTAATCCCAAATATCGCTTATTCTGTGCCACAAGAGTTCGTTGTAGATGTACCATCTTGTCCATTGCGGTTATTTGCGCTCGTAACTGCTTCCTTGAATTGCTCATCATCCATACTCTTATTTTGGGAAAAATAGGATCGGGTTTTTTCAAAGCTCATATTTTTCAGATTAAAAGTAAGGTACTTAGCTAAGCCAAGTAATACCCCCAGATTAAATAGAACAACTAATACCAGCGAGAGTAAAAAATTATTAGAAATTACAAAAAACTCATACCCAAGTAATAATGAAATGCCTATCCAAAAAGTCATTAAAACAATGAGCAGCAGGCAGATATTCAATACCAGCGGAAACACACTTAGCCCCGCCAGTCGCGCCTCTAAACGCATCACTGAAAATATCGTTTTTACAAGATGGATCCTTGTAGAAACAAGTTCTTCTACCTGCTTTAAGGCTTCCATTATTTTCTCAAAATCTTAGATAATAAAAAGCCTATTCCGCCAGCAATTAAGACAGAGGACAATGGATTTTGTTGTATTTTTTTCATTAGTTGATCAGAGCATTCTTTAAGGCTCTCTTCTGCTTGGCAGGCACGATTTATACCCTCTTCACGCACCTCATTAGCCCATTTTTTTCCTTCATTTAACAATTCACTAGCCGCTTCAGAAACATGCGATTTCTCACTACGCTTTGTATTATCCATAATAGCTCTCCTATAGTATTTCTAGTGTTTTCCTATCTTTAACTATAGTTAGTAAGGCAGTAAAAACAAATAAATTTGATAAAAAAATCTGAAAACATATGACGGTATCTATCTATTTGGTTAATTATTATCTCGAGAATAAATCGACCAACTCTGATCAACACTTAATGATTGTTCTGCATAGGCTTGTGCATGCAAACTGCATTGTTGCTCAAATACCGTACCAATGCTGTTCGCAATATACGTCGAGGTTGAGTTCCCCCCGTGCCCATCATAAATGCCAACTAAAAAAGGTTTATTTTTTACTAAAACCTGCACTGAAACAGAAATATTATCCCTTGAGCCAGCATGAAATGCCTTATAAGCAAGCAACTGCGCCAACTCAGATTCCGAATGTAGGCCTGGATTATCAATAGCCCGCAACTGCTGCCAAAACCATTGCTCCTGATTTTCTTTCGCTTGGCCAAGAACAGGCTCCGTAAACCCATCACAAGTAGTAATAATTTGGGTTTTCATCCCAGAAGCATGGGTAAAATCGCTTGGTGTTATATCAATATGCGCATCGTCACAAACTCCAGACTCGATAAAATCATAATCCCCTAACGCCCTTGATAGAGCCAAAGAACCATATCGACCCAACAGGCGTCCATTTTTTACAAGACCTCGCACTTGGATCAACCGCTCTTGATCGAGATCAGGATGATGAATAACACTATTTAACCGCACGACTGAAGCCACATGTCCATTGGGAAAATAAACCACAGCAAAAACTACTGAATCCCCTAACGTGGCTGTAATTAAATTACCTTTCCCATCATAAACGGTGGTCGATGCGGTAGATCCGCCAAACCCCGGCTTGAGACAATGCTGATTAATCAATTTATAACTGGTCCATAAACGATGGCCAATATCCTGCGCGGTTAATTCATTAAAAGAGCCTGCGGTGTACCAATAAGCTACCGCGGCATCCTCTTGGGCTGGGCGTAACCCTTGCATCTCCAATAGAGCAAAATCATGTTCTTTTTTCTCAAAATGAACCTCGGATTCATCACTTGGTATAGAAATTAATTCTGCGATTCTCATTATGGTTGCTCCTTAACGTACAGATCATTTCCCAACTTTTTGATCTGCTGTTCAAGCTCTTGCGTAATCATTTTATATAGTTGACAGTTTAGCTCAGATACACTAGATACATAATTTCTCATGACGATTGGCGGGCCAAAACTGACCGTAATTTTTCCTTTCTTAGGCCAGGTTTTTCCTTTAGGTAAACATTCATACGCGCCTTTAATATACGCAGGAACGATAGGAATTTGTAATTCCCAAGCCAACATCGCACAACCACCTTTAAACACTTGGATTTCACCATTTAAAGAGCGTGTTGCTTCGGGAAAAATAATTAAAATTTTATCGGCATTAATTGCCGCCTTACACCTATTGATATTATTTAACATTGCTGATGGTTCGGAACTTCTATCAAAAGGAATCAGATTAAATAGCTTTTTCAGTAAAAAAAGAGCCCATGAGCGACGTTCATAAAAATAATCTTTGGCGGCCAATAAGACATAATTATTAAAAGTACCTCCCGCCGCCGCCATCAATGCCAGGTTATCTAAATGACTGCTATGATTTGCCGCGATAATAAAGGGGCCATCTGAGGGTAAAAATTCGTCCCCAAGAGCCTCAATACCAAAGCGCTTACGAACAAACCCTGCCATGTGTCGATGCACTGTGCTGCGCATTTGCGATGCTTTAAAAGAAATTTGGGTATGTGTTATCGGATCAATTATCGAGGCAGCAGAATGTTTGTACTGCTTTTGCTTAGCTACTATAGTTTCCGTTAAATCATCTAGAGTATTTGCCGCAGCAATTTCATGATCCTCTAAACGAATGCCAAATTTTTTTTCAATCGCCGTTAGCAATTCAATTTTTGCCAAAGAATCTAAACCCAACAGAGCAGATGAGGAATCAACCCGATGCAAGCGATGAAGGAGAGGCAGCAAACCTTGCTGAATCTCTTGTTTTTGGGGCACTTTTTGTCGTAACGCCAACATCATCCCCTCCTTGTGATGGATTAATACACAATTCCCCACCCCTCACAGTACACAAAATCGAACATTTTTCAGTATTTTCGATATAGAACTTGAATCATGGATACTATCAATATAGAAAATTTCTAATGAACCTTCCAAATAATTTTTCCTACATAATAAACGCTGAATTTTGCCACTGGTTGTTTTAGGAACTGCTTTGTGTGCTGCAAGCACCACAATATCGGCAGTAATCCCATACTCTTTTAAAATTCTATTGCGGATTATTTTAATAATCTCTCTGGCCACCTCAGCCTCTATATGCTGCTTTACTTCCTGAACGATGACTAAATATTCCCGTTCATTCTCCTCCACAGAAAAAATGGCGCAACAATTCACCCGCACCTTAGGATGGCAGCCATTAATCGTATCCTCCAAATCATGAGGATAATAATTACAACCACGAATAATAATCATATCCTTAAGCCGCCCAGTAACATACAAGGCTTCTTCTGCCAAATATCCCAAATCACCTGTTCGCAGAAAAGTACGCTCATCCCCCGGAATTCTTGCATGAAAACAATATTTTGATTCATTAGGTAATTGCCAATAGCCCTGAGTAACACTTTTACTGGTCACCCATATTTCCCCAACTTTCCGCTCAGTACATACCTGTAAAGTTTCAGGATTAACAATCATGACATGAAAATCATCCGCCGGCTTTCCACAATTTACCAAACGGCGCGCGTGGGGATAGCTTGCATCACAATAACGCACCTGCCCTAAACTCAAAGCTTTATTATCGACTAACTGGCTTTGGACTCCTTCGTTAGGAGCTATCGCCGTGACCATTAATGTGGACTCTGCCAAACCATAACAAGGATAAAAAGCATCTGCTGGGAAGCCACAGCCTTTAAAAAGATGGGTGAACTTTTCTATAGTTGAACAACGAATCGGTTCAGAGCCTGTGGCAGCTATTCTCCAGCAACTTAAATCCAAATGACTTTTTTCATCATCGGTAATCTTATCGATGCATAAATCATAAGCAAAATTAGGTGCTCCGGTAATTGTTCCTCTAAAGTGGGACATTGCTTCTAACCAAGCGGCCGGACGCTGTAAAAAAGATATGGGTGCCATTAACTTTACTGGATAGCCAGTAAAAAGAGGTTGCAAAATTCCAGCAATAAGCCCCATATCATGGTACGGTGGCAACCATGAGACACAAATATCATCTTCAGATGAGCGATTCCGCAATTGCATTACCGCTAAGTTATTTAATAAATTTCCATGACTAACCATTACTCCTTTGGGTTTTCCCGTAGACCCAGAGGTATATTGTAAAAAAGCAAGCGAATCTGTAGCAATTAATGGCTTACTCCAACCATCAGCTGAATAATCTGATAAATAGTCAGTCACAAGAAAATGCATTTTTTCAAAATCCCAGCCCAGCAATTGACTATGCCGTTCAAAAGATGGACCGGCAAGATGATTGACCATTTTGCCGAGAATGGGTGTTTTATTTAATAATTTTACTAGCCTTAACTTTTTAATTTTGCATAAAATCTCGTCTGTAGTTAAGGCAACTCTGGCCCCAGAGTTTTGCATAATATGGTGCAGTTTAGTCACCAACGCTTTAGTATGGGGCGGATAAACCGGGATCGCGATGACACCTGCATACAAACAACCAAAAAATGCAGCAATTAATTCCAGCCCCGGGGGATAGATAATAATAACGCGTTCACCGGGATGAGTGCTCTTTTGTAAGAGGATTGCTATTTTTCTTGCTTGTTCTGCTAAGGCCTCAAGCGTTAGAATCCTGTTTTCGTCCGTGTTTCTGCTTAGAAAAGTATACAGAGGAAAATCAGGTTTTGACTGCGCTTTTGCTTCTAATAAGCTGACTAAGCTACTGTAACGGCTGCTCATACATCGATCCCTCGGAGAACAATAAATGGTTACAACCACGGTTTAATAGCTCTGCTGATCTTATTAAAAAGCTAGCAAACGATAAATAGTTTGTCAAAAACGGGCTAGCATAAAGAAGGAAAATAGATTGAATAATCAAGATGATTGGCAATTTTCTATTGGTTAGCAATTTGAAAAAAACAAGGGTCTGGTCCAGAATTAAGCAAGGATTCAGGTCAAACTAGGTTTATTTTTTAAAGGTACATTGAATGCTAAAGTTTCTGGCAAAAGTAGGGTTGCAAATTAAAAGAGCAACATTTTATTCGTTAGACGGATTAAAAGTTGCATTCAAAGAGGAGTTTGCATTCCGCTTAGAAGTTTATACAAGCTTTATTGCCTTGCCTGCCGCCTTTTGGATAGGAGATTCAGCATTGGAACGTATAGCCTTAATCAGCTCTTTTTTATTAGTTCCTATAGTTGAGCTACTCAATTCCGCCGTAGAAACTGCATTAAATCGTATTGATCGAAGTTGGCATGAATTAACCAAGAAAGCGAAAGATATTGGTTCTGCCGCCGTCATGCTGGCAATACTCAATGCACTTATAGTATGGCTTATTATTATGCTCCCGCACAGTTAGGGGATTTTATGCAACAACCTATAGCTGTTTTTGACTTTGATGGCACGCTCAGCAACGGGGTTTGTGGCCTTAGATTTTTTCGTTATTTACTAGGCAATATGGGTTATTGCCAATTCATTTTCCGTAACGCATTCTGGAGCTTACTTTTTTTATCAAGACTCAGTGATGAATACGCGCTAAATAAAATGGTCCACTCCGTCTTTAAAGGGCGAAAACTGGAAGAGCTAACCCAGATTGCTGATGAGTTTTCCAAAGAAATAATCCCCAATCATCTTTATGAAAAAATTGTACAACGACTGGTGTGGCATAAAGAACAAGGGCATCGTAACATCATTATTACCCGCTCTTTAGATCTTTATATGAGGCCATGGGGTAAACAAATCGAAATCCATGACATGATTGCCACTCAACTTGAAGTAACGGATGAAGGATTCTTAACCGGCAACATTGCCAACCATAGCTTTGTCGGAGAAAAAAAACTACTCGCATTAAGAGAGCTCCTACATAACCAAGAACATGGGACTGTCTATGCTTATGGTGATAGTGCTAGTGATCGTTATATTCTGGCTGCCGCGGATTACGCCTATTGGATTCGTAATCCTGCCGACCATGTCGATCTATCCTTAGTTGATCCTCTAACCCATGCACAATGGAAAAAAGACTATAAAATTTAGCTTGCCATGGGCCCAACTACAATACTGCCCGTCGCCGCAACTCCAAATTTTTCTGAACTGGTTGCTCCATCAACTTGCGCCACCAGCCCGGAATGAAGATGAGCAAACTACATACAAAATATCCATAAGGTAATTGCGGATTTTCAGGGCTATCCACACTAACCTCATAATCACGGCCTGGACGCAGATGGTGTATCGAATGGCGAGGTAACTGAAACAAGAGATAGTTAGTTAAAATATAATTGGAATTCCAACAATGCATGGCACTAAACTTTTCGTAACTTCCATCCGGCAACGTAAATCGTTCCAATCCATAATGTTGAATATAGGCGGCCCCCAGAATAACGATACTACTAACAAGCACCACCCCAATGAAATAAAAAAGTGCCACATACCCCCAAAAGATGGTTAAGAATAAAGCCAATAAAAATGTGGCGAGATTTAATGTCACTAAGCGATTATGCAAACTGAATAGAGAATACCCTTTACGCCGCATTAATTTCTTTTCTGCAGCAAAAGCTGAGGTACGTAGACCTACCATAGACTTTAAATAATAAGTGTAAAAATTCATCCCATCTGGAGCATGTACGTGATCCGCAGGAGTTCCCGTAATAAAAGGACCGTGATGAACCAACACATGCTCCATAGGAGCATGGCCTGTAGCCGTAAAAATTAAAACAATATTCCCCATCCAATTATCAAAACGATTATTTTTATGAATTAATTCATGAGCTGCACAAAAGGCAATCCCGCCATTGATACCAACAGCAACCGCATAGCCAATCGCCTCAAATAAGTACTGACTATGGCTGGCAGCATAAGCCCCCCAAAAGGTTAAAATAACCTGGCTGATAACCACCCCATACAATACCCCTCTATAGTAAGTACGAGAATCCGTTTCAAGGGTATGGGGGTTTACATAATCCTCACCACAAAAAAATTCAGCAGCAGGAAGTATCATGCTAAAAAAGAAAAATGTCGCATAGCTGGCAACCCCGCTAAACACAAAACCAATGATTGCGGAAAGAGGAAAGATAAAAACCAGTAAATACCAATAACGACTTTTCATAGGTGGCCTCGTCGCAGAGACATATTAGAGAATTTTTGTGGTCTATTAATTAAGGTATAACATAAATTGAGGGAAAATAAACTAGGCACTAGCCCTAACACGATGCCAAGACGAACGTGCCCTACCTGATAGCAATGCGTTAAGTGGGCATAACTCTTTCAATAAGTAGTGGCGTTATAACCGCCACTGTTATTAACCTATTGAGTTATAATTACTTTCAAAACTTAAAATCATTGCCCGATTTTTGGGGATAAATTTTCGACAAAACCACTTTTTCCACCATGCTTTTCAATTAAAGCCATGGCTTCAGTGCTATCACACTCAGCAGCCCAGTCAAAAGCAGTCTTGCCATTACTCTTTGAGGGTTCATTAATATCAAAACCTAATAAATCCTTATAGCTCAATAATATGTTCAGAAGTTCTATCTGACCAATGGCACTGACTTTGCGTAATGCCAAAGCATATTGTTTACCTTCAACGGCCTCTAGTACCGGCTGATATTTGCCCGCACAGTGTTGTTTGATTTCATTATATAATTGTTCATGCGGTTCTTTTAAGTCAGCGTCGCTACTAGAAGGAAACAGGCCATGCCTAGATAGCGCCCTTGAACCGGCCATCGCTGTAGGGGTTGACTTAAGCCATGGTAAATCTAATACATCAATATATTTATCGATGATTTTTTTAAATTCGGCCTGCATAACCTGTTGGGTATCACGCTCAATTTTATGAAATAAATGGTTTTCAGGATATACACAAAGCTCCCTACCCAATCGATTACTATATATTACTTCCATCGTACAAAAATCTTTTCCCTGAAGAAAAGCATAAACAGACGAACCTGTGGGCATTTCGCCTGGAGCAGCAATCACACCGAGCCAGGTATCAATTACGAGACAATCGTCCCCCCATGCGGCGACATCAGTTAACGGGTAATCGCCACTGCGTCGATTAATCACTAAGAAATTATGGTTAATCATTGGATTTAGCTTATCGTAGACACAAATACTTTCAATCAATACATCGGAATCGAACAAAAACTCTTTATTTAAAATAAGAAACATCAATGTTGCATGTTCCGTGCAACCATTAAAACCTTCTTTTAAGGATAAGCTGCTGACTCTTAAATCAAAATTCATTCGAACCAGGGAATGCCCCACCTCGCTCATTGTCTTTAATAATCCAGCTTTTTGCTCATGAATCGGATCAGTGGTTTTCGTCTTTGCCATTGCGACGCGAATTCGTCCTGCCTCTATTTTTTGGGCCTCAGCTACTCGCTCACCAAATTCGTCATCGAAAATCTGCAACTCCTTTTCTACTTTGGCTGCTAGTATCAGGCGCGCTTTCATGTTGTCATTGGTCAGTCTTTGACGAAGAATGCTCATGGCATGGTGTAACTGAGTCAGGTACTTTTTCATCTTATTGCTCAATAAAAAATCAAAAATGGCATTTTATAAAATAAAAATGAATAATTAAATCCATTTTGATAAAAAAATTACTCCCTTCTTAAAGCATCTTCAAAAACATCGTCAAATGTCCATTCATATGCTATTGTTTTGAATAATAAAAAGACGTAATTACCTAATAACAGAGATCATTATGGACGATTTACTATTAATTAGCGTGACCGTACTGTTTTTTATTTTGAGCCTAGGACTAATCAATTTCTATTATAAACTGTCACGGAGTGAGCAATGATTACCTATCTAGTTGCAGGAATAATTGCTGTTGGCTTGCTGGTTTATCTGCTGTTTGTTTTATTTAAACCAGAATTTTTTTAATCCGATAAAAACAAGCTCTTAGAAAGGATTCTATGATTACGTTAATCGCTTCATTGCAAACCATAGTTTTTCTTTTAGTCCTCTTAGCCACGGTAAAGCCATTAGGCTGGTACATGGCTAAAGTCTATGAAGGAAAACATTTCTGGTTGAATCGTATTGGGGATCGACTTGAACTATTCATTTATCGAGCATGCCGCATTAAAACGAGCCAAGCCATGGATTGGAAATGTTATTTAACGTCCATGCTTATTTTTAACCTCCTCGGCTTACTCGCGGTTTATCTCATTCAACGTTTGCAAATTTATCTTCCTTTAAATCCACACCAATTCCCCTCCCCCACGTCTGATTTAGCCTTAAATACCGCAGTAAGCTTTGCCACCAATACCAATTGGCAAGCTTATGCGGGTGAAACCACCATGAGTTATTTTACACAAATGCTCGCGTTAACCCCCCAAAACTTTATTTCTGCAGCAACGGGGATGTCTTTATTGGTTGCCATAAGTCGTGGCATTGCTCAACACGAAAGCACAAACCTAGGTAATTTTTGGGTAGATATGGTACGAAGCATCCTCTACATTCTACTGCCCTTATCCTTTATCTTTGCTTTAATTCTAGTATCGCAAGGAGTCATTCAAAATATTAAACCCAATCAAACCATCCACCTTGTACAAACCGACCAACAGTCACTCATTGATGCATCAGGACAACCTATTAAAGACAAGAGCAATACTATTCAGACAGCCACAAAGCCACTAACAGAACAAGTTATTCCCATGGGCCCAGTTGCCTCCCAAGTTGCCATCAAACAATTAGGCACTAATGGCGGCGGCTTTTTCAATACCAACTCAGCGCACCCATTTGAAAATCCGACGCCTTTAAGCAACTTTTTAGAGATGCTCGCGATTCTATTAATTCCTGCAGCTCTTTGTTATACCTTCGGAGAATTGGTCCATGACCGTCGCCAGGGTTGGGCTATTCTTACAGCTATGTTTATTGTTTTTATTCCTTTTGTGATGTTCGGAATCATGGCAGAACAAAAAGGAAATCCTGCGTTAACCTCTATGGGTATTAGTCCAACGGCTATCGCCAGCAGCTATCCTGGAGGTAATATGGAAGGTAAGGAAACGCGTTTCGGAATCACCAGCTCTGCTCTATGGAGTATGGCGACGACTGCAGCCTCCAATGGCTCGGTAAATTCAATGCTCGACTCCTACACACCTCTAGGCGGATTAATTCCCTTATGGATGATGCATTTAAACGAGGCAATCTTTGGTGGAGCTGGCTCTGGACTATATGGAATGTTAATGTTTGTCATTCTTACCGTATTCGTAACCGGGTTAATGGTCGGCCGAACGCCTGAATATTTAGGCAAAAAGATTGAGCCCTATGAAATGAAAATGGCATCCGTGGCCGTTTTAGTCATGCCACTTAGTGTTCTTGTTTCCACCGCATTAGCAGTAGTAACTCAAAGTGGGTTAAGTGCGATTAGTAACCCTGGAATGCATGGATTTACTGAGGTTCTGTATACATTCACCTCCATAGGCAACAACAATGGCAGCGCTTTTTCAGGGCTTAATGCCAATACGCCATTTTATAATTTGCTTGGTAGTCTCATCATGTTGATTTCTCGTTACTGGATAGCCATACCCACAGTTGCCCTTGCCGGTTCATTAGCACAAAAAAAGATAATTCCTCAAACGACAGGAACGCTAGCTACCCATACCCCTCTGTTTATTATCCTGCTCATTTGCATCATTTTTCTGGTCGGTGCACTCTCATTTCTACCCGCCTTAGCACTAGGGCCAATAGTAGAACATCTAACCTTGTGGGGCCAATATGGATCTTAAAATGCATCGATTATCCTTTTGGGGTAGTGATATTGTCAAACTTGCCCTACGTGCTTCATTTTTAAAATTGACTCCACAATATCAAATTCGTAATCCGATTATGTTTACGGTTTATATTGCCTCACTATTAACGACCGCTTTATTTATTCAATCATGGTTGGGCCAGGGCGAAGCGGATACTGGCTTTATTTTAGCGATTACTTTATGGCTTTGGTTTACCCTTATTTTTGCTAATTTTGCAGAAAGCATGGCGGAAGGACGTGGAAAAGCTCAGGCTGAAGCCTTAAGAAAAGCACGCCATGAAATTCAGGCAAAAAAATTAGCAAAACCTAAAAAAGATGCGGCAATTACCCACATCCGCTCGGGGTGTTTGCGTGCTGGCGATATTGTATTAGTAGAAACGGGGGATTTTATTCCAAGTGACGGAGAAGTAGTTGAAGGGATTGCCTCCGTCAATGAAAGCGCTATTACCGGTGAAAGCGCCCCCGTAATTCGTGAAAGTGGCGGCGATCGCAGTGCCGTTACCGGAGGAACTCAGGTACTATCTGACTGGTTAATTATTCGGATTACCTCCAATCCAGGAGAAACATTTTTAGATCAAATGATCTCCCTGGTTGAAGGAGCACAACGTCAAAAAACCCCCAATGAATTAGCGCTCACCATTTTACTTGCCGCCCTAACCATCGTTTTTCTCTTAGTTTGTGCCACGCTACTTCCTTTTTCTATTTACAGTGTAACGAGTGCAGGCATCGGAAAAGTAATCAGCATCACGACCTTAGTTGCCCTGTTTATTTGTCTGGCTCCAACGACCATCGGTGGTTTACTATCCGCCATTGGTATTGCAGGCATGGATCGCATGATTCAAGCAAATATCATCGCCATGTCTGGCCGTGCAGTAGAGGCTGCAGGAGATGTTGATATATTACTGCTCGATAAAACCGGTACGGTTACCTTAGGCAATCGTGAAGCAATTGAATTTATCCCCTTAGAAGGTGTATCCATTGAAGCACTTGCTGATGCCGCACAACTGTCTTCACTTGCTGATGAAACTCCCGAGGGACGTAGTATTGTTATCTTGGCGAAAGAACAATATGGCTTGCGTGGCCGTGACATCAGCGAATTAAAAGCAAGCTTTATCCCCTTTACCGCTGAAACCCGAATGAGTGGTGCTAACTTGCCTGGACGGCAAATTAGAAAAGGGGCAACCCAAGCAATTGAATTGTATCTGCAAGAAATTAGCGGCAGTTTCCCTAAGGAAGCTCATCAAATTGTTGAACAGGTTTCCCGTCAAGGAGGAACTCCTTTAGTTGTTCTTGAAAATAAAAAAATTTTAGGTGTCGTGCATCTTAAAGATATCGTCAAAGGAGGGATTCGTGAACGCTTTGCCGAATTACGCTGTATGGGTATTAAAACCATTATGGTCACGGGAGATAATCCCTTAACCGCAGCCGCAATCGCTGCGGAAGCAGGTATCGATGACTTTTTAGCCAATGCCAAGCCCGAAGAAAAACTAAACCTCATTCGTCAATTACAAACACAAGGCCATTTGGTTGCTATGGCTGGAGATGGAACAAATGATGCCCCAGCCTTGGCACAAGCAGATGTTGCGGTAGCTATGAATTCGGGTACTCAAGCAGCCAAAGAGGCAGGAAACTTAATTGATTTAGATTCTAATCCCACAAAGCTAATTGAAGTCGTTGAAATTGGTAAACAATTGTTAATGACTCGCGGCTCACTGACTACCTTTAGCATTGCCAATGATGTCGCCAAATATTTTGCTATTTTACCCGCAGCATTTGCCAGCACCTACCCTACTTTAAACAACTTAAATATTATGCGACTCAGCACTCCTGAAAGTGCCATATTGTCTGCAGTGATTTTCAATGCGCTCATTATTATTTTTCTTATTCCTCTAGCCTTACGAGGAGTGAAATATCGCCATGTGGAAGCAGCCAAACTGCTGCGCGGTAATGTTCTAGTATATGGTTTAGGAGGCTTAGTCATTCCCTTTATCGGCATTAAGATCATTGATTTGATGTTATCAGCACTCAAAGCAATACACCTAAGCCCAATTTAATATAAGGACATATCATGCTAAAAGAAGCAATAAATCAAATGAAAACTGCGTTGATATTGCTTATTTTACTTAGTGTTTTAACTGGCTTTATTTATCCACTTACCGTAACTGGATTAGCACAGATTTTTTTCCCGTGGAAAGCTAATGGCAGCTTAATAAAGCAAAATAATCAATTTGTTGGCTCACAATTAATTGGACAACCCTTCTCCGATGGAGCCTATTTTTGGGGCCGACCATCGGCTACAACACCTTATGCCTATAATGGCGCCGCATCCTCCGGCTCAAATTTTGGCCCTTCAAATCCTAATTTTTTGTCTATAGTGAAAGAAAGGATGACCCACTTAAGGCAAGCAGATCCACAGAATGAACAAGCTGTACCTATCGATTTGGTTACCGCATCAGGTAGTGGTCTCGATCCTGAGATTAGCCCCGTTGCTGCAAGATACCAAGTGCCACGAATTGCCAACATACGTAAGCTTCCTGAAGCGGATATCTATCAACTAGTGGAACAATACAGCAAGCCACGAACATTGAGAATCTTAGGTGAGCCGCGTGTTAATGTTTTGGAGTTAAATCTTGCTTTGGATAATTTAAGGAGCAGAAATGCCCCAAAATCGCCCTAACCCAGACCATTTATTACAACGAATAGCGGAAGAAGAACGTCAAGAGCATCATGGAAAACTCAAAATTTATTTAGGTGCCTCACCTGGTGTTGGTAAAACTCATGAAATGCTCCACGATGCCTATGAGAAGCAACAGCAAGGGCTTGATGTGGTTATTGGCATTGCCGAATCTCATGGCCGTGAGGAAATAGATAGCTTTCTTAATAATTTTGAGATTATTCCTCGTAAAGGAGTACCTTATCGTGAGAAAACCTACTATGAATTTGATCTTGATGCCGCACTTCAACGACATCCGGGGCTAATTTTAGTAGACGAACTGGCCCACACGAATACCCCAGGATTACGGCATGCCAAACGATGGCAAGACATTAAAGAGCTTTTAGAACGCGGCATTGATGTATATACCACCTTAAATATTCAGCACATTGAAAGTTTAAAAGATGATGTGGCACAAATTATTCATGCTCCAATTATCGAGACCGTTCCCAACTCAATGATTGAACGTGCCGACACCATTGAGCTCGTTGATTTACCTCCTGAAGACTTATTAAAAAGACTTCAGGAAGGGAAAATATACATCCCCAAACAAGCAGAATTTGCCCGTGAACATTTTTTCCGTAAAGGTAATTTAATTGCCTTACGCGAATTAGCATTACGTGTCACAGCCGAACGAGTAGGTTCTGATGTTTTATGGTACCGGCATGGGGAAGGTGTTAAAGAGATTTGGCCTGTAAAAGATAAAATACTGGTTTGCGTCGGCCCGAATCCAGAAACGCTGAAACTCATTCGCGCAGCCAAAAAACTGGCAACACACCTACAGGCAGAATGGATCGCTGTATACATTGATGTTCCACAAAAAAATCATGGTGCACGCACACTTGCAATTAAAAATTTACGTTTGGCCGAACTGCTAGGTGCGCAGACCCACGTACTATCCGGATTTGACATTGTCAAAGAGGTTTTGCGTTTTGCACATGAACAAAACGTCACGCAAATTATGATTTGGAAACATATTAGAACCCGCCTTCGCGATTGGTTTTATAGAAATTTAACTGATGAGATTGTTCGTCAAAGCGGTGATATTGATGTGTACATCATTACTGGACGCAGCGACAAAGTACCGCGAAAAAAAACAAAAGCACCAACGCGAACATACCCATGGAAAGTGTATGGATTAGTCCTCCTAGTACTGCCTCTTGTGACCCTATTCAATTTTGCTTTAGAACCATTTCTCGACACTGCGAATCTTATTATGATTTATTTGTTGGCAGTTATCCTTATCTCTTTATGCGGGCATCGCGGGCCTTCGCTCTTTGCTTCGATATTGAGTGTTTTTGCTTGTGCCTATTTTTTCGTTGCACCACGATATAGTTTTGCAATCAGCGACATCCAATTTTCAATTACCCTGATCATCATGCTACTGGTTTCACAGACTATTAGCTATTTAACTATCCTCATTCGCCATCAGGAAGAATCTTCTCGCTTTACCCAACACCAAACAACCGCCTTGTATGCATTCAGTCGTCAACTTATCCGTTCACGTAGCATTAATAAGCTATTAAGTTTTGGCGTCGAGTATATTGCTCATACTTTTGAAAGTGATGTTATGGCGTTAATGCCTAAAAAAAATCATCTCGCAGTTCAAGTCAGTTTTCCCTCATCAATGAGGCTGGATGCAAAAGAACAAAGTATTGCTCAATGGGTATTTGATATGGGGCAACCTGCAGGAATGGGTACAGATACCCTATCCTTATCTAACGCTCTTTATTTGCCATTAGCCAGCGCTTCTGGAGTCATTGGCGTAATAAGGGTGCAATCCCGAGACCAACAATTACTTACTCCTGAACAACGTGGATTGCTCGATTCTTATGTGAATCAAATGTCCCTAGCCTTGGAAATTGATTTATTACATGAAAAAAATCGCAAGAAAGAACTGGAAATAGAAAGAGATCGCGCACGAACCTCATTATTAACCTCAATTTATCATGATTTAAGTTTCCCACTGAAAAGCGTGATTAATGCCATAAATGGTTTAAAAAGTAATCAAGAAGCAAATCTTCGTCTTATTGAAAGCAACATCGATCATGAGATAAATAAATTAAATCACTTAAACAATAACCTTTATCAAATGATCTGTCTTGAAACCGAGGGAATCAGTCTGAAAAAAACCCCCTGTGCCTTAGAGGAAATTATCCATGCAGCTCTCAAAATTTCCAGTGCTCTCTTTGAGCAAAGACCCATAAAATTAACTCTTCCCGAGCATATGCCCTTAATTAATGTGGATCCGCGATACATTCAAGAGGTACTCATGCATTTGCTCGATAATGCCATTAAATTTTCTGACCCAAAATCACAAATTCGCCTTTCTGCACAAATTACTACGATTAATTTGATTGTGAGTATTGAAGACATTGGTTTGGAAATTGATGCTGAGGAACGAGCCGAATTATTTAAAAAATTCTACCGCAGTAAGGAGGCTCTTGAGGAGCATGGCCTAGGATTAGGCTTATCCATCTGTGAGAAAATAATTTCCGCACATCAAGGGACGATTTGGGTAGAAAATATTCCAAGCAAAGGAACGATTTTTCGCTTTTCATTGCCTATAAATTAAAAACAAAAACTTAGACTATACTTGTTTTATCTCTTTGTTTTAATTGGCTTGCTAATTAAATCATGAAAATACGTTATCTTCCGGGCGTAACACTGATCGTTTCATCACTTGTTTTCGCAGCAACTGAGGAAAATCCTGTGTTTCATAGCGAAATAAGTTCTATTCCCCCAACCATTGCTGCGCAAATGCAAAACTATACTTGGCATGAAGGCTGCCCTGTACCACTAGAGCAATTAGCTTACCTCCAACTCAGCTACTGGGGTTTTGATAATAAAACTCATACGGGAAAATTAATCGTCAACCAAGAACTGGCACATGAAGTCGTTGATATTTTTAAAGAGCTTTACCACCATCACTTCCCCATCCAACGTATGGAACTTATGGATACTTTTTATGGGGATGATGCCGCATCTATGGTGGCGAATAACACTTCAGCGTTTAATTGCCGTGAAGTTACCGGACGCGCTGGAGAATATTCACAGCATAGTTATGGGCGTGCTATTGATATTAATCCTTTAATGAACCCCTATGTCAAAGGAAACCTCGTCTTACCTCCGGAAGGAACAGTTTATGTTGAGCGTGCTCATCCTGACCCAGGACAAATAGTTAATGGTGATATTGTGTATCAAACCTTTATCAAACACGGTTGGGATTGGGCTGGTGGCTGGTTTGATTTACAAGATTACCAGCATTTTGAAAAAAGAGCGCAGGGAAAAAAACGCAATCCTTATGGTTATGGATTTTAATAATTATATTTCTAAATTGTAGGTTGGGGCCATGGGCCTAACCTACACGTCATTGCAAAACGCCCTACACATTAAGAATGTGTAAACCTATTTTCACTAATAAATTGATTGAGCTCCTCCAACTGCCTCTCTTCTATATACGCGTTCTGGCGTAAATCTTGAACCAAAGTCAATCGATTCAATTTTTGATATAGCTCTTCCATATTTTCATGGCGCCCCTTACCAAAAAAGCGCGAGCGACTATAATAATTTGCCCAACTACTCTCAGTTTTCTGATGCCCCAATGCTTTTAATTCACACAATTTTTCTATGGGTGATTTATCAGAATTTAAAATCTTAAAAATATAGGAAATACCCGAACTGTTGCTTCCCCGAAATTTATTTTCATCACCAAGGATCTGCGCATGGTGATTAAAACAATTTATAGCCCTATCCAACTTTAGATTTTCTGCATTCAAGGTGGCAATCGCTTTGTCTAATAGAGGATATGGACAATCTTCTCCTTCAAAATCAACTAAGCGGTTTTCATTAACCAATTGCTTTGCCAACACATAATGAGACTTAGGTTTTTTAGTCAATGTAGAAAGTAGCTGATAAATTTCTTCTTTCGATCGGACCATAGCTCGGTTAAATAAGTTACTTGCAGGCCACGAAACATTAAGCCGATTTGGCATATTAGACTCTAAGTGATGCCTTTCTTTTAATAAATGCCAATTCAAGTAGTGACTTTCCAACCGCTTAAATTCTTCCGTCAGTAAAAACCAGTCAGCGCAAAATTTATTATACGCATCCATCCGTGCTCGCAATGAAGTGAAGAACTTACTAACCACACTAATATTTGGACGCAGCTCAGGTTTTTTAGCTTGCATCTGATTAATCAAGGTTTTAATGTCCTCCAATAAAAACGGATCAACATCAGAAACATCGTAGTCAGTAAATATACCATCTAAACAATAAGGCGCATTAACAAGCAATGGTGCAAGAGAGTACACCTCTTTATTACGAAGTATGTTCGTGCAGCCAAAAAGCTCCGCAAAAACTCCTGCCAGAGCATACATATCTGATGCATAACTATACTCTGCTCCAGTGAGTACCTCAGGAGCCATGTAGCCTATGGAACCTACAACAGACTCACTCTGATATGCTTGTTTTCTCGCCAAGCCAAAATCAATAAAAATAATCTGAAATTGTCCGGGAGGAATGCCACGCCGAGGATCATCAGGAATTTCTTTATAACAAATATTCGATGGCTTAATGTCGCAATGCACCATTTCTCGTTGCTGTAGAATGAACATTTCATTGGCAATATGTAATGCAACTTCTACGCGCTTCAGAAAAGGAAAGAGCACATCTCCCGGTTTAAAGGGAAGTAATTTATCAAAACTAGGACCACAATCTTCAACTACCGTAATCACTTCCTGCTTTGTATCGATTACCGAACTCACCCGTACGTGCTGTTGTCTTTGCAAATGTGCTTCATACACAGTACTTCGTACTAACTCTTGATGGGAAATCTGGCGTGTACCAACGCGTTGTATTTTCGCTATATCATTTGTTGCAGTAACCTCTGCCTGATAATCATGTTTAACTTTCGTTATCGTAATTTTAAATTTTGACTTATAAGATACGCCAAATTGGCCCTCTCCTACGGGCTCAGACTCCAAGATATGCCATTGATTCTCTGCTGATTTAACCATTTGATGGCTAAATACAAAATCGTCTTTAGCAATTTTTATAGGCATAGACAATGGAGGCAGCAACTTGTTTTTTTTGCATTCATGCAAAAATTTGGCGACCTTTTTATCAAGTAAAAAAGGTGTTGGTTGCAGTCTAGTTAATGAGCTTAAATCAATAAAAGGCATTACTCGTCTACCAAAACTCAAAATATGTGCGATTTTACGTTAAAAACATGATCAGCAATACATCTAAGTTTCTCTTTTTTGATCTAATGAATAAATTACAGAGTAATTTTACAAATCTACTTACGAGAACAACAGATTCAGGTTAAAATAAGCCCCAAGCAAATAAGAAGTTTAGACATTACTCAACGACATGCCCAATTCACTAATTCGAACCAAACAAATCTCCTGTGTTGTCCCGGTTTATAATGAAGAAACCGTTATTGCGGAGTTTATTGCCGCCCTAGACACAACACTCAAGCAACTTGCTTATTCCTATGAAATAGTGCTTGTTGATGATGGCAGCCAAGATAATACCCAAGCAATCATTCAACAGTTAAGAAGCCAATATTCTTTTCGTTACCTACGTTTTAGTCGTAACTTTGGCAAAGAAAAAGCGATTAGTGCAGGATTAGATTATGCGCGTGGTGATGCGGTAATTTTAATGGATGGTGACTTTCAGCATCCACTCGAATTATTAAGTGAATTTGTTGCCAAATGGGAGGAAGGTTACGACATGGTTTATGCGGTACGCCAAAATCGCGCCGATGAATCCTGGCTAAAACGTACTTGTGCAAAAACATTCTATCAATTCACCTCCAGAATCAACCGCGTTAATATTCCAGCTAATGCCGGAGATTTTCGGCTATTAGACCGCAAAATAGTCGACGAATTGCAAAAGCTTCCCGAGCGAAATCGTTTTATGAAGGGCTTATACAGCTGGGTAGGTTTTAAACAAACCGCGGTTCCGTTTGAGGTACAACCACGAAAAGCGGGCTCTTCGCAATGGAACTTTTACTCCTTAATCGATTTGGCGATTACGGGAATCACCTCATTTACAGCCTTTCCTCTACGCCTCATTGCTCTCGGAGGTATTGGAGTAGCGACCTTAGCGATACTTTATGCGGCATGGATTATCATAAGCACCTTAATTTTTGGCATTAAAACACCAGGTTGGGCAACCATAGTCACTGCAATTACCTTTTTTGGTGGTTTGCAGCTTTTTGCTTTAGGAGTGGTCGGCGAATATATAGGACGTGTCTTTGATGAAGTAAAACATAGACCGCATTACATTATTGATGAGGAAGCCAGTTTTGATGAAAGTACAACTTAAGTTAAAACACCGACTGGTTTATTACGCAGGAATTGGAGCCACAGCGGCAGCCACACATCTTAGTATTGTCTTTTTACTAGTAAACTTTGCGCATATGCACGCACTAGTAGCCAATATTTTTGCCTTTTTTACTGCATTTAACGTCAGTTTTTTTGGCCACAAATACCTTACTTTTTCACAACTGCATGATCAAAAAGTATTGCGCTTACCCCATTTTTTTCTGGTAGCAGCATCTGCAGGTGCAATTAACGAAGGCCTTTATTTTCTAGTGTTACGCTCCACTCATTTAAATTATCTATTTGCGCTTGGTTTAGTTTTATTTTTAGTTTCCGTGTATAGCTTCTTACTCTCAAGATATTGGGCCTGTCGCTAACATTCCCTGCACAACTTCTACAGGCTCACGAATAATCAAACGAGTTCCCGACATTTCTTTTATCTTAGGTAAGACGGACTCCACACGCTCTGCAGTATCAACAAATTGCACAACCAAGGGTAAGCGAGCGCCAATATCAACAAATGAAGCCGTTTCAACCGGCTCTCTATAAGTAAAACCTGCGATGGCACGTAAGACGGTTCCCCCTGCAATTCCTTCTTCATCCAGCATAGACATGAGTTCTAAATGCAATGGACGATGCTTCCATTTATCAGACTCATTAATATAGATAGAAACTTTCATACAATTCATAGACGTATCCTTACGTTTGGCTCTATTTATTGAGAGCAAATCTAAATTGCTCGCGCAAGGCTAACTCCCGCAATCACGGCAATGAGACAAAAAAGATTATTACAGATAAAATTCATAGCAGCAAGGCCATAATCCCCTTGCTCAATTAAAGCATACGTTTCATAGCTGAAGCTTGAAAAGGTGGTATAGGCGCCACAAAATCCAACAGCAACAAAAGCACGCCACTTAGGATCAAGTTCGATTCGCCCCAAACTCCAAGCTAGAAAAAAACCTAAGATAAAACTTCCGGTTAAATTAACAATAAATGTTCCATAAGGAACGCCTGAAGATAAATAACGCAGCGAAAGACGATTCACAAAATAACGCAAATTAGCGCCAATAATCGCCCCCATGGAGATCCATAAAATATCAATCAAGATGTCCCTTCCTATGTATTGTGGGCCTATGCCCTATATTCTAATGTACAGAAGTTAGTATAAAAAATAATGCCAAACATCTCACTGATTTTTGCATACAAAATAAAAAGATATCCATAAAATTAAAAGCTTGCATCTAAATAAACTTTCGTATAGCCTCCATTTCACGGCCATTGCCTTATAAATTAAGAATAGCCTTCCTTGGTCACTTAAAAGAACGATAGACTAAAGGATTATTATTTTTTATTATCAGGATAGATTAGGATTTTCTAATGAAACACTTCATTAAATTTGGATTCATAGTAGGGCTAACCCTCAGTTCTCAGGCATTTAGTTCAGACCCCGTTCAAGGTATTTATTTAGGGCTCTTAGGGCAAATCAGCCGTACGATTTCCAACCCCAATGTTAATTTTAATATTGGTAATAGTCAGTTCTCCCTCGCAGACTCAAGTCCTGTTACGCTTAGCCCAGTTGGTGGCGGTGCCGGTTTTTCTCTGGGATATAGAATAAATACAGTGCGATTGGAAGGGCAATTCCTTTTTAATATTAATAATTATGGGGAATTAAAAGTTGGTTCATGTACCCTAATTAGTCCGAATGTTATGGGCCCCGAGGGCACTTGTCCTGCTGCAATCAGTAATGACCAAGGTATCGGTTTAGGTTTTAATGGTAATACCACCGGTATTTATGGCATGTTTAACGTATTTTATGATTTTCTTTCCAGTGATCCGAATACTAAGATGTTTCCCTATATTGGTGTTGGTTTAGGTGGGGCCATCATCAAAAATAAAGCCAACTTTGCCAGTAATCAATATAATGCTCTTGGTAGCACCTTTTCTACGACAGTAAGCACCTCAAATAATGGTTTTGCTGCTCAAGGAATTATTGGAGTTGGTTCTTATTTAGATGATTTTGCAACCATAGGTATAGATATCCGTTATACCTCAGCCTTCAATCCTAGCAACAATAATAACACTACTACAAGCTCAAATGGGTCGAGTAGACAACTTGGAATTGTAACGCTTAACTTTACAGGTACTTATGCTCTTGATAAGGGCAGTGAATAGGTAAAAATTGTAGGTTGGGCCCATGGCCCCAACCTACACGTCCTTGCAATATTTCCTCATGCGTATTTTTTTAAGCCTTTTCTTTTACCTTAGTCTTTTCTGTTTCCTTCTTATCATCCTTTTTCGCAACTGTATCCACCCGCTTAATCTCTCTACGATAATCTTTAGCTAATTGGCAATACAACTTACGCAGCTCAGGGGTCGTGTCCTCACGACATAACTTTTGCAATCGAGATAAGGTTTTTTCATTAGGTGCCTCATTGCCAATAGCAATTAGGGGAGTATAAAGAAGCATTAAAAGTAAAATTCTCATTAAAATCCTTAGTATTGGTCATAGGCGCACAAATTATCCTAAAGCGGGATAATCAATATACCCTTTTTCATCCCCACCATAAAAAGTACCTCGGTCCCATTGATTAAGCGGTGCATTAAGACGAAAACGCTCCACTAAATCAGGATTGGCAATAAAGTCTTTACCAAAGGCGACCAAATCAGCATAACCTGAAGCAATAGCCTCTATCGCTAATTCGCGTGTATAGCCATTATTCACCATCCAAGGGCCATGAAACTCATCGCGTAAGGCATGAAAATCGAATCCTAAAAAGTCACGAGAGGTTCCCGTTGTTCCTTCAATAACATGAATGTACGCTAAATTTAAGCGATTTAATTCACGCACTAAGGGAAAATAAACTGACTGGGGTGAGGTTTCTGTAATTCCATTCATAGAGCCCACAGGCGATAAGCGAATTGCAGTGCGCTGTCCACCAATTTCATTAGCCACAGCTTCCATCACTTCTAGTGGAAAACGTAAACGATTGGCAACAGAGCCACCATAATTATCCGTACGATGATTCGCTCCATCCGATAAAAATTGTTGGAGAAGATAGCCATTTGCACCATGAACTTCAACCCCATCAAATCCAGCCTCCATCGCATTACGTGCTGCCCTACGGTAATCCTCAATAATTAGAGGAAGTTCATCTAACCTTAATGCTCTTGGCTGTCCAATATCAGTAAATGTACCAGATTCTATAAAGGTTTTTTGCCCTACAGGCGTTAATGCCGAAGGGGCTACAGGCTCAATCCCACCAGGCTGTAAACTTGGGTGAGAAATGCGTCCTACATGCCATAATTGAGCATAAATAGTCCCGCCCTGTTCATGCACCGCCTGGGTTACCAGTTTCCATCCGGCGACTTGCTTAGGAGAATAAATGCCAGGGGTCCAAGCATAACCTTTAGCAGTTGGTGAAATTTGGGTTGCTTCAGAAATAATAAGCCCTGCTGAAGCTCGTTGCTCATAGTATTCTGCATTTAATGCATGTGGGGCATCAATCTCATGCAGAGCGCGATTACGGGTTAACGGCGCCATAACCAAACGGTTTTTTAATTGATGACCTCTTAAATCAAATGGAGTAAATAGAATAGATGCGTCAGTATTCATGATTTATATCCTTATAATGGGAGTCAGTTATCCTGTTGCAAGCAGGACGAACTTAAGATTCAAATTATAGTACACCTAAAGCCACTCCATACTCCTGACAATCGTGTAAAAATTCATTACTGGAAAAGTAATTCATTTCAATGGTACGAGTAGCGGCGATGACATCAGGTTCATTCGAGTGCTCACCTGGATGACACATGATTAAGGTAGGACCCGATATGGAATGCAACCAACTACGAAATAAACTGCGATAATCAGTATGCGCTGCAAAATCATAGATACCAGAGAAAAAAATATTGTGTGGAATCGCAGCCTTAGCTAAAGTCGCACGCAAGGCCCTACCCCCTGTAAACGCCAAAATTTTCGCTTTCAACCGATATTGCTTCACATCAACAGTAGGATAAGTAGAACGAATAGATGTCCCATGCTGCCTTAATTGCTCATCATAAAGGTCAACAATCACTTGGCGTATGCGGGGAAATTGATGAACATGTTGATGCCCATCAACAAAGTCAGGGAGCTTCCCCATCACATGAACAAATTGCGCCAATTGCTGCTTAAACTCTTGGGCAATAAAGGATAATTTAATTGAGGCTAAATGGCTCTTAATAAGTAATTCATTGAGTGAAAAACAAGGCCGATCAGGCATTGATAAGAAATTGCCTTCGGTTAAATTAAAATGTAACCCAATCTGCACCTGCTCGTGTAAAGCCAATAATTCTTGGGCATAGGCCGGGAATGAGGGCATATTGACCATACAACTTACCGCGGATAAACGCCCCATTTTTGCTAGTTTTAAAATTCCTTGGGACACACCAGGATTTAATCCAAAGTCATCAGCGCATAGCCTAATGCTTTTTATTTCGCTCACCACCCACACCTATTTTCTGAGAAAAACCTATGATAACGCATCTCAATAAGAAAATCAGGCCGCTTCCGCATCTACATTGATCTGGGTTTTACTGCAAAGAATCGAGAGCCTAAGATATTGATACATAAACCACTAATTACCAATAATCCAGCCACCAGTTTCCACATATAAAACGGTTCACCCAAAAAGAACACCGAGCTTACCATAGCCACTACAGGAACTAACAAAGTGAATGGAGCCACCATACCTACAGGATAGCGAGCCATTAACCAATTCCACAAGCCATAACCCACCCAGGTTGAAGCGAAAACGATATAAAACACGGCTCCTATTCCTTTCCAGGTTACGTGAGCAAAGGTAGAAGTGAAATTATCCACCCCCTCCACCATTAAAGAAATTAAAAACATAGGAATACAGGCGACAAAGCTACCCCAAACAATAAGTGCGATCATATTAACGTGTTCGCCCTTAATTTGTTTGGTAATTAAATTGCCAATTCCCCAAGTCGCAGCAGCAGCAAGAATAAAAATAAAGCCGGCTAAAGAAATATCATGGTCAAAGTGCATGGCGACTAAAACAATCCCAGAAAAAGAAACCAAAGCCCCCATGATCTGCCCGATATTTGGTTGCTCTCCTAAAAGGATAACCGCAAAAAACATACTAAAGAAGACTTGTACCTGGATAAGGATTGAAGCAATACCCGCGGGCATACCAAAACTCATACCGAGGAAAAGCAGTGCAAATTGCAATGCGAACATCACCAAACCATATAAAGCCACCATTTTGAAGGATTTCTTAGGAAATTTAACGAAAAATATGGCAGGAACACTGGCAACGAGAAATCGGATGGCGCAAAGCAATAAAGGAGAGATCTCGGTAAGCCCAATGCTTACAAAGAGGAAGTTTATTCCCCAAACGAGAACGACAACCAACGCTAACAATACATGAGGGATTGGCATTTTTAGGCACAACAAATTAAAACCTTATTTTAGCGTAAAAGCTGTAACAAAGCTAGATACAAAGTTTAATTTTTATACATTTCATCGTGTAAAAAATGAGGAAATTCAGTATGGAAATATAAGAGGATACACTCAGGAGCCGTAGCCCGTATTAGCTACACTCATACGGGCTACGGCTCTCTTAAGCAAGGTGCTTTACGCGTCTTCCTTAAGTGCCTTTTCCACTACCTTAATCAACCGTGGGGCATCAGGTGACGTAGTTGAATAAAAATAATCAACCAATTCGCCTTTGCGATTAATTACATATTTATGGAAGTTCCATTTAGGTGCGGTGCCAAAACCCAATTTTTGCTTAGCCCATAAATAAAATGGATGTGCCTGCTTACCGGAAACAACTTCTTTTGCCGCCATAGGGAAAGAAACTCCATAATTAATCTGGCAAAAAGTAGCGATTTCTTCCGCTGCACCTGGCTCTTGGCTACCAAAATCATTAGAAGGCACACCTAAAATGACAAAACCTTGATCTTTATAGTCTTCATAAAGCTTTTCTAAGCGAGCATATTGAGGTGTAAAACCACATTTTGACGCAGTATTCACAACCATTACCACCTTACCTCGAAACATATCTAGAGGTAATTCTTTGTCGCCAACCAATGTATGAAACGCGTAATCATAAGCATTATCATGAAGATTAGGTGCATCCGCTGATGTTGTAGTATTCATAAGAAAACATCCTAGTATTAAAATGAGAAAACGCATTAATGATCCCTGAAGGGGCCTGTCTTGTGAATTATATACCTAACTATAAAAAAATTCAGTTCCGCTTTGCAAGTGAACAGGTTAAACTCACAATAAAATCAAATACCTTCAAATTCAGTACTCATGATCATTCCAATGAACGAACTGGTTCTAGCCACCAGTAACCAGGGAAAAATTAACGAATTAAACGCGCTTCTAGCCCCTATCCAATGCATCTCACAAACAACTTTAGGGATAACCGATGCCGTGGAAGATGGCTTAAGCTTTATAGAAAATGCGCTGATTAAAGCGCGCCATGCCAGCCTGCATGCGCAAAAGCCCGCTCTAGCGGATGATTCAGGATTAGTAGTTCCCGCGTTAAATGGAGCACCAGGAATTTATTCCTCACGTTATGCCGGCAACAACGCCTCTGACCAAGAAAATATCGACTTGTTATTAAAAAATATGGCGCATTTACAAGGCGAACGACGCCAAGCCTATTTTTATTGCGCCATGGCTTTCGTATTGCATGCGAAAGACCCTACCCCCGTGATTGCCACCGGTATTTTTAAAGGGACAATCCATACCTGCACACTAGGTGATGGCGGTTTTGGCTATGACCCTATCTTTTATGTTGATGAATACCAATGCACAGCAGCCCAGTTACCTGCTAAACTTAAAAATAATATCAGTCATCGCGCACACGCATTAAAACAATTGCGCACACTTATTCAGAATCAATCATGAACGCAGAAATAGAAGGACTCTTTGCACAAGCCTATAAGCTCCAACACGAGGGAAAATTACCCTCAGCCATTTGTATTTATGAACAAATATTGGCTAAAGATCCGCAGCATTTTAATACCCTGAATTTTTTAGGATTAGCGCATGCCCAAGCTGGAGACATGCATAATGCAATTCTTTATTTGTCCCAAGCCCATGCCATGAACTCCCAAGATGCCACGGTACTGAATAACCTGGCAAATGCTTATAAAAAAACCCATCAATTGGACAAAGCGGTTGCATATTATTTGCAAGCCATTGAATTAAGCCCTGATTATGCCCAAGCCCATAATAATTTAGCCACCATTTATGCCTTGCAACATAATTACCACCAAGCCCTACAGCATTATACTAAGGCTGTTCATGCTGAGCCTGATTTTAGTCCAGCACACTTTAATCTCGGCTTACTCTTGCTGCAAAACAATCAGTTAGAAGCAGCAAAAGTTCAATTTAATAACGTCATTACCTTGAATCCAGACCATATTGAAGCCCATTTTTATTTAGGAATTTTGCACTTAGAAAGCAATACCCTTGATGAAGCAGAACATGCCTTTCAACGTGTTTTAGAACAAGATAGTGAACAAATACAAGCGCTCACCAACTTAGGCGTGGTGGCTTTAAAAAGAGAGCGAAATCAATTAGCTGTAGACTATTTCAGTAAAGCAATCGCCCTAGATAATGATAATGTCGATGCCCGCAATAATTTAGCAGCAACCTTTATGCATCATGACCGCTTTGAAAATGCACTCATGCACTATGATGTGTTGTTACAAAAAGATCCTGACAACATCGAATACCTCTACAATTCAGGGGTAGCTCAAATGGCCCTAGGACATTTAAACGAAGCCATTATCTTTTTTGATCATATACTGCGTTTAGATAAGACCCATACAGCCTCTTTAAATAATTTATCCGCAATTTATTTGCGCATGGGCCAACGAGAAACATCGCGTGAATATTTGCGACAAGCTTTAAACATTAATCCTGATGATCGAGTAAGTAGTTACATGTTGCATGCGATTGAGGGGGACTCAACGGCAGAAACAACTCCCGAGTATTCTCAGAATTTATTTAATAACTATGCTCTTTATTATGATCAGCACATGCAAGGTACTTTGCATTATTCAATCCCCCAGCATATTACACGTATTATTCACCGACTCGGACTACCAAAAAATACCCAAACACTAGATTTAGGTTGTGGTACTGGTTTGACAGGGATAGTGCTTCGCGAGTTAAGCAAACGCCTCACAGGAGTTGACATTGCCCCGAAAATGCTGGCCCAAGCCAAAGAAAAACATATTTATGATGAGTTAGTTGAATCAGAACTCAATGAGTTTCTAGAGAGTAATCAACAACATTATGACTTGATTGTCGCCGCAGATGTCCTTCCCTACTTCGGTGAATTAGATACTTTGCTACATAGCGTACAACAGCATTTAACTCCAGAAGGTTATTTTATTTTTACCACCGAAATTAGTGAAAAAGAGCCATGGTTTTTACAAACCAGCGCCCGTTTTAGTCATCACCTGGATTATGTAAAACAATTAGTAGAAGAAAATCAGTTGCAATTAATCCAAAATGAAAAAGTACCGGCGCGCATTCAAAATCAACAGCAGTTAGAAGTGATGTTGTATGTAGTGCAGAATAGGACGTAATTTTATAACAAACGCAGCATTGATGCAGTACAGCGTAATCAAGGCTTCCTTTAGAAGGACAATTCTAAATCCGGATTTACCCTCAATATCTCATTTTTAAATAATTGCTTTATCTGTTCCAACGAAGCTAAATCAACCGCTTCAAAACGCGCACTCAAGCAGGGGGAAGTATTTGAGGCACGTAATAATCCCCATCCCATAGGAAACTCAACACGCAATCCATCAATCGCAATAATTTTTGCCCCCGCAAACTCGGCCTGTTCGACAAAACGCTGCATAAATAAAAACTTTTCTTCTTCAGCGATATATATTTTGAGTTCTGGGGTATTTACACTATTAGGAATTAAGGCAAATTGCTCGCTTACTGTTAACTCTGAAGCACTAATGATTTCTAATAATCGGCATGCGCTGTATAAGGCATCATCAAATCCATACCAACGATCTTTAAAAAACAAATGGCCACTCATCTCGCCGGCCAAAATTGCCTGCTCTTCACGCATCACTTGTTTCACAATGGAATGACCTGTAGGGCACATTTTAGCCACGCCACCTGCAGCCAGAATCTCAGCCTCTAAATGACTAGAACACTTAACATCAAACACAATGGTGGCACCAGACTGGGTAGCAAGCAACGCACGCACATAAAACATCATCAAGCGATCAGGCCAGATTATTTCGCCCGTATTGGTAACTAAACCTAAGCGATCTGCGTCGCCGTCAAAGGCTAAGCCTAAATCGGCTTGATGCTGTGCAATTGCTGCTTTTAAATCATTCAGATTCTCTGCCATACTGGGGTCAGGATGATGATTAGGAAAATTTCCATCGACATCACAATGCAGGGGAATTACTTCACAACCTAAGTCACTAAGCACTTTAGGAACCACCGGGCCTGAAATACCATTCCCACAGTCAACAACAACCTTTATTGGACGTTTAATCTGGATGTCACTTTTAACACGTTGCATGTACTTGGGTAGCATGTCGACTGCAGACTCTTTGCCCACACCCAGCTCTCGCTTTTGCTGCGCAATCAAATGGTACAAAATCTCAATATCTTCTTGTATCAGCGTTTTGCCTGCCAAGACCATTTTGATGCCATTATAATCTGCAGGGTTATGGCTTGCAGTAACCATCAAACCGCAATCAATTCCTTGAGTATGCGTTGCGTAATACATAACAGGGGTTGCAACCATGCCAAGATCAACCACATCAATGCCACTTTCAAGCAAACCCTGTTTAAGTGCTAAAGCTAGAGCGGCACTCGTTAATCGCCCATCACGCGCTAAAAAAATCTGTTGGCGTTGCAACGCATGCAAACGACAGGCGATGGCCAAACCGATGCTGTAAAAAGCATCCTCATCCAATTCTTGGCCAATGATACCTCTGATGTCATAAGCCCGAAAAACAGAACGAGAAATTGGCCGTTGCTGGTAGCTCATTAATGTCTCCCTGAGCTGCCAAAGCCGCCTTCACCACGAGAACTTTCCGTAAACTCATTAACGAATTCGAATGCAGCTTGCACTACAGGAATAAATACTAATTGGGCAATGCGCTCACCGGGATTAATAGTAAAATGCTCACTGCTGCGATTCCAACAGGAAATCTTTAATTCCCCTTGATAATCTGAATCAATCAAACCAACCAGGTTACCTAAAACAATACCATTTTTATGACCTAATCCCGAGCGAGGTAAAATCACCGCGGCCAGTTTTGGATCACCTATATAAATAGAAATCCCTGTAGGAAGTAAGACCGTTTCTTGAGGAGCAATTTGTATTGGCTCATTAATACACACGCGCAAATCCAAGCCCGCAGAGCCATCAGTCGCATAAGTAGGTAAAGGGATACTCTCCCCAATACGTGAATCAAGAATTTTTAGTTGAATTACTTGCATTATCATTGTTCCTAAATCGTAATGTCGCGTTATGTTCAGGCGCCATTGTGCAGAGATGCGGCAAGAATTGCAATAATTTGTCCTGCCAATCGTGTTTTATGGGTTAAAGGCAAATCAATTTGTTTGCTTGGAGTAATTACCGTCACTTGATTTAACTCGCTTTCAAAGCCAAGCCCCCGCCCTACGGCATTCGCCACAATCATGTCCAATTTTTTACGCTTTAATTTATCTTGAGCATAGTGGATAACATCCGTAGTTTCCGCAGCAAATCCCATCACAAAAGAGGCTTTTCCCGTTTCAACTACTGAGCTTAAGATATCGGGATTTTTCGTTAACGTTAAACTAAGTTCAGCATGCTCGGTTTTCTTTACTTTTTCGGTCGCTGGTGATTGGATGTGGTAATCGGCTACAGCAGCAGTGCCAATAAAAATGCTACCAACCTGCAATTCTTGCATGACCACATCCAACATTTCTTGAGCTGACTCTACTTTTAACCGTTTAATTCCAGCAGATACGGATAACTCACAAGGTCCGCTAACTAAAGTTACTTGCGCCCCTGCCCTTGCTGCAGCTTCAGCCATCGCATAACCCATTTTTCCGGAACTATGGTTACTAATATAACGTACTGGATCAATAGGCTCCCGTGTAGGACCTGCCGTAATAAGGACTCTTTTTCCGGATAATAATTGATTCACTTCATACAAACGCAAGGCGCTAATGATTTGTTCTGACTCACTAACCCGCCCCAAGCCAAATTCACCACAGGCTTGGGAGCCCTCTTCAGGCCCTACCAAAATAGCGCCGCGAGTCTGTAATAACTTACAATTGCTTTGGGTTGCAGGATGCGACCACATACTGTGATTCATTGCCGGACACACAAAAACGGGAACTTCAGCAACCAGGTATAAAGTAGATAATAAATCATCCGCAATACCATGGGCCATTTTTGCCATAAAATTGGCAGAAGCAGGGGCAATCACTAAATAATCAGCCCAGCGCGCCAACTCAATATGCCCCATAGCCCGTTCAGCCTGCGCATCAAACAAATCGGTGCGCACCTCATTACCGGATAATGCTTGCATCAGTAAAGGAGTCACGAATTGTTGAGCTGATGCAGTCATAACCACCTTAACCTCAGCCCCTAAACGGGTTAAATCGCGGACTAGGTATGCCGACTTATAAGCCGCAACTCCACCACAGATGCCTAAAAGAATTTTTTTACCTGTAAAATCTTGCATGATTACCGTTTTGAAAAAAATGATGCTGATCAAAACATAAACCATGCAATAAAGAAATACAAAATTATTAAAAGCCGTTTACAGCCGCCTTATTTCAATCAAATAGGCTATTTTTGATAAAAATATTGCAACTCCTTCTATTTTTGATAAAAATAGCCCCGCAAAACTTCGCAATAAAGGAATAAATAATGACGTTTGTCCAAACAACACGGCAGTTAAATCTGCGTGAACGGTTACTTACCAATGGTGTACAAAGCCTTTCTGACACCGAATTATTAGCTATCTTCATTAGTTCCGGCAGTGGGAAACGTTCCTGCCTGCAATTAGCTGCAGATCTGCTCCGACATTTGGGGGATTTACGTGGAGTGCTCAATGCCAATCAACAGCACTTTCAGCAAGTCCCAGGGCTTGGAGAGGTTCGCTATACTCAATTACAAGCAGTTAAAGAAATTTGCCGGCGTAGTGATTTTATCCAGCTGCAAAAGGAAAGCCAAATTACCAACAGCAAACAAACCTATGCATACTTAAAGAAAAGATTACGTGACTATAAAAATGAAACCTTCGCCGCTATTTTTCTAGATAATCAACATCGTATTATTTCTTATGAAGAACTTTTTTCGGGTACCATTAATACCGCAACCATTCATCCCCGGCCTATCGTAGAACGTGTATTACAGCTTAATGCTGCAGCCCTTATTCTGGCACATAATCATCCATCGGGAGTCTCCGATGCAAGCCAACAAGATATTGCGGCAACGGAACGTATTCGGGATGCACTCGAATTGGTCGATGCGCGTTTGTTAGATCATATTGTTATTGGTGATAATGAGGTGTATTCGATTATCGCTGAGAGTAAGTGGATTTGTAATTAATATGAATAGCTCTTCGCATTTATAACTTGTAAACATTGAGCCACACAATAGCTCCATGTTGGGCCATAGAACCCCCATGGAGTTATTGCACTCTTACACTGGTATTTCTTGTTTTTATCTAATACACTGAGAATAAAATATTACTTTCAAGGACATAAATCATGCCATTTGATAATAAATTAGTAGCAGACTATACCGAGTTAATCAACGATGAGCTCGATAATATTGCTATTAATACTCTTGAAGAATATGGCCTAATAAGCTCCGCCCTACAGAGACTTATTCCTCCTGATTACGGCATTTGGAGCTACGTGAAAGACATTCTGTTTCCTACACCACCACCCACAGCGCTGCCAAAATATATAGAAGAACGAGTTTCTATGGTTAAATATTATCTGGATTCTCCTGAGGATTATGTGGCCTTACCAGAGAATTATACGGAGTATAAGCAAATCATTATTCGGCGTATTAAAGCAAAAATTAGTGAATTTGACGCTCTTGATATTGTTCAAAAAGAAAATTATATGCAAAATTTAGCTGCTAAAAAAGGCATGGTACATCCAAGCTTGCAACGACTGGGGCCAAAATTATCCTCTGCTCCATATTATAAAAAAGAGTTTGAGTTTGATCTTTGCGAAGATGGCTCTGAATCAGAAAATTATGGGTTGTATGGATATAATGCTAGTGAGGAGGAATCATTATCTTATTTTGATATCAATATGAATGTGAGTGTTGATTATGAAGGAGAACGACGATGGGGAATGTTAAGTGGATGATGTGCTCTCCCCTACGCCCAACCATGATCCAATAACACGCATCAAGCCCGAGCAAAATCAAAAGAAATAATCTGCGCCAACTCCGGTTTTTTTAATGCCACAGCTAATAAACGATCCACACCTAATGCCACCCCACTACATGCCGGTAACCCATGTTCCAAAGCCTGTATAAGGTACTGATCTGCCTGAGCATCCGGGAATCCCTTCTTTTGGCGAATTTGTTGATCCAAAGTAAAACGTTTTGCCTGCGCGGTGGCATCCGTCAATTCATGAAAACCATTCGCCAATTCAACGCCCTGGTAGTACACTTCAAAGCGTTCAGCCACCCCATCATTAATTTTAGCTAAAGCAGCTTGAGATGCAGGGAAATTGTAAACCGCAACGGGGGCATTTTCTTTACCTAAAAATGGCTCAACCACATGGCTCATGAGTAAGAATAAATACTGGTCCCGATCCTGCTCTTCAGGAGGGAGTACATTATCCAAATCATGACGTACTAAAACCTGGCGCAATTGTTCTATCGATGCAGTTAATGGATTGAGTGCACAAGCCTCTTCAAAAGCTTGCTGATACGTTTTTTTAAGCATCGGCGGCGCATGCATTACTGTTTGTAAAAATAAATCCATTTCTTCCATCAACGCATGATGGTCTATGCCTAACTGATACCATTCTAAAAGAGTAAATTCTGGATTATGCCAGCGCCCTAATTCATCATCACGAAACACCCGAGCTAGTTGAAAAATAGGACCACTGCCTGCAGCAAGCAAGCGTTTCATGTGATACTCAGGGGAAGTTTGTAGATTGTAGGTTTCTCCACGAAATAAAGCTTTGACATTGCTTAGATAAACATCCGTTGTACCATAGCGCGCCATTACGGGTGTTTCTACTTCCAAATAGCTACGGCTATTAAAAAAATCACGTATATTAGCTAAAAACTGCGCGCGTTGTCGCAATGATTCGATGGAAGCGGAAGGTTGCCACATTTTAATAAAAAATCCCTAACTCAAGTCGTGCCGCTTCCGTCATTCGCTCTTGCGTCCAGGGTGGCTCCCATACCAACTCAACCGTGCAATCACGTACTCCTTCAACTTGATTTACGGCTTGCTCTACGGTTCCAGGGAAGGTTTGAGCAACCGGGCAGCCAGGAGTGGTTAGCGTCATTTGTACGGCCACATGCGCCTCTTCATCAATAGAGACGTCATAGATAAGTCCTAAGTCATAAATATTGACGGGAATTTCAGGATCAAAGACGCCTTTGAGTGCAGTAATTACCGCCTCTTTCATCATTTCAGGATCTTGTTTTTTCTTTAAGCCAAACATACAGGTACCTGCTCTATCTATTCAGTTTTCACGACATTACAGTCTTTATTCAATGCCGCTTCCAAGGTATGCCAAGCCAAAGTCGCGCATTTTACGCGCGCGGGGTATGCTTTAACTCCAGCCAATACCGTGAGTTTATCCATTATCCGTAATTGTCCATCTTCATTTTGCGTCAACATATGGTGAAAGCGATGAAAAAGCTCATGAGCCTCATCCACCGTTTTTCCTTTAATGGTATCGGTCATCAATGAAGCAGAAGCTTGTGAAATCGCACAACCACAGCCTAAAAAGCTCAACTCGGAAATCTTATTCTTATCCAATTTGACATAAACAGTTAATTTGTCGCCACATAAGGGATTAAACCCATTGGCTTGAGTGGTTGCATCATCCATCGCATAATGGTGTCGAGGGTTGCGATTATGATCAATAATGATTTCCTGATACAACTCACGCAAATCAGCACTCATGCAAATACCTCTTTAACTTGGTTTAACGCCTCAATACAACGATCAATTTCTTCTTTGGTATTATAAAACGACAGCGAAATACGCGATGTTGCCGCAACGCCGTAGAAATCCATCAAGGGCATGGCACAATGATGGCCACTACGTAAAGCAACGCCCCTACTGTCCATAATGGTACCGATATCATGCGCATGAATACTTTCATGAACAAATGAAACCACAGGAACTTTCTGCTTTGCTGTACCAATAATTCTAAAGCCGCCCAAAGATAGGACCCCTGCCGTTGCGTAATCAAGCAACTCTTTCTCATAGGCAGCAATAGTTTCTAAATCCAAAGACCATAAATAGTCTATAGCAGCACCCAAACCAATTGCCCCAGCAATATTTGGAGTACCTGCTTCAAATTTTTGCGGTAACGGTGCGTATTCAGTGGAATCAAAAGTGACGTAATTAATCATTTCACCCCCACCTTGATAAGGAGGCATTTCTTCTAAAAGTGCCTCTTTACCCCATAATACCCCGATTCCTGTTGGGCCATACATTTTATGCCCAGAAAATGCATAGAAATCACAGTCTAATGCTTGTACATCTACCGGTAGATGTGCCGTTGCTTGTGCGCCATCTAATAAAACAGGCACACCGTACTCATGGGCCATTTCAATCATTTTTTTAACTGGATTAATAGTGCCCAAGGCATTCGACACATAATTAAGTGAAACAAAACGCGTTTTCTCATTTAATTTTTTGGCGAACTCTTCGAGGATAACCTCCCCTTCTTGAGTAATTGGCGCTACTTGTAATTTGGCACCAGCCTTTTTACAAATCATTTGCCAAGGAACAATATTCGAATGATGTTCCATATGGGTAATTAATACTTCATCACCTGGGAGCAAACGGGGAGCAACGTAGCTTTGCGCCACTAAATTTATTGCCTCAGTAGTGCCACGCACAAAAATACATTCACGTGCAGAACGAGCATTAATAAAATGCTTCACCCGCGAACGTGCGACTTCATAAAGATCGGTTGCACGAACACTTAAGGTATGCACGCCACGATGCACGTTGGAATTATCCAACTCATAATAACGTTTAATTGCATCAATAACCGCTTTCGGCTTTTGCGTCGTCGCAGCATTGTCAAAATACACTAAATCATGATCATTGACCTTCTGATGCAAAATCGGAAAGTCATCACGGATCGCTTTGATATTTAAAGTGTCAACTAATGAGTCAATCGTGTCCATGTGCTTACCCCAGTTGTTGTATTAATAAATGACCCATAACTTCCGCCAACTTAGCTTGCGGAATGAGCCGCAAATTATCCTGAGCAAAAGCATGTATTAAATAATGGGATGCTTCCACACGGCCTATTCCCCGCGTTGCTAAGTAAAACAGTGCCTCTTCATCCAATTGGCCAACTGTTGCACCATGTGAACACTGTACATCATCGGCAAAAATCTCTAATTGCGGCTTGGTATCAACCTCCGCATTAGCAGTAAGTACTAGATTTTTATTTTGCTGCTTGGCATTGGTATGTTGTGCATCTTTCGCTACAATCACCTTACCATTAAATACTGCGCGTGAACGACCGGTTAAAATACCTTTATAGTCTTGCTCACTCGTACAGTTCGGCACTAAATGGTGTACTGTTGTGTGATGATCCACATGCTGTCCTTCAGCAGGGGCATAAATCCCATTCATTAAACAATGAGCTTTCTCTTCTTGCAAATACAGGCTTAAATCAGAGCGTACACATTTCCCACCTAAACTTAATGAATGGTTCGCAAAATCACTACTCGCTCCTTGCTTCACCGAAACATGACCTAAATGATAAGCCATTTTACTTTCGCGCTGGAGTTTATAATGAGTAAGTTTGGCATGAGCACCTAGAAAAACTTCAGTGACCACATTGGTTAAATAACACGTGCCTTCCACACCTTGATAATCTTCAATAATCGATGCTTGGCTGTCTGCTTCAGCAATAATTAAATGTCGCAAGTGCACTGCCTGATTGGCTTGGTCTTGGACATGTGTTAATGCAATCGGCTCATCCACGCAGACACCTTTGGGAATATAAATAAATACTCCACAATGAATCATGGCGGTATTTAAGAAATGGAACCCATGTTCTTCGTTTAAACTGTGGCCTAAATGCGCCTGTACTAATGCAGCATGGCTAGTTAATGCGCTCGCTAAAGGCAATACTAAAACACCTGCTGGCATTGCTTTGGCAACCTGCTCTATCCCAGAAATTAATCCGTTATGAATAAGCACTTGTTGCGCGATAGGCAAACCGGCAACTTGCGGGCTTACCGCAACTGCATCGCGCTTATACTGCGTAAACGACTGTTTTAATAAGGCATCAACATTCGTGTACTTCCACTCTTCATCATGACGAGTAGGAAAACCTCGGCGGTTTAGATTCGTTAACGCTTTTGTTTGCAACTGTGCAAGCCAGGGAGTCGTTGATAAACTGGCTGCTGCCTGTTGCTGATAAAAATCCAGAATCTCGTTCATCACTACACCGTTTCCTCAAGCCAGCTGTACCCTTTTTTCTCTAATTCGAGTGCTAGGGTTTTATCACCAGACATAATAATTCGCCCATTCACTAACACGTGAATAAAATCAGGCTCAATATAATCTAATAGGCGTTGATAGTGCGTTACTAAAACAATTGAACGCTCAGGTGAACGCATAGCATTTACGCCATGGGAAATGATACGTAATGCATCAATATCCAAGCCTGAATCAGTTTCATCAAGGATTGCTAATTTAGGTTCTAATGCCGCCATTTGCAGGATTTCATTGCGCTTTTTCTCACCGCCGGAGAATCCTTCGTTGATGCTGCGATATAAAAAGCTTTCATCCATATCCAATAATTCGCACTTTTCACGAATGAAGCTTAAGAACTCAATAGCATCTAAAGGATTTTTGCCTTGGCCTTTACGCACGGCATTGACAGAAGCCTTAAGAAAATTAATGTTGGTTACCCCAGGAATTTCTACTGGATATTGAAACGATAGGAAAATTCCAGCACGCGCACGTTCCTCAGGAGACAAGGGCGCTAAATCATTACCTAAATACATCATCTCGCCACTGGTTACCAGATACGAAGGATGACCAGCTAAGACTTTAGATAAGGTGCTTTTTCCTGAACCGTTAGGGCCCATGATGGCGTGAACTTCACCAGGATTAACATTAAGGTTAATGCCTTTTAAAATCGACTGTTCGTTCACTTCAACATTTAATTCATTAATTTTTAACATATTAGCCTACTGCCCCTTCTAAACTTAAACCCAGCAATTTAGTGGCTTCTACAGCAAATTCCATGGGTAATTCTTTCAATACTTGCTTACAAAAACCGTTCACAATCATAGAAACTGCATCTTCAGTGTCGATGCCGCGTTGTTGGCAATAAAACAATTGTTCTTCACTGATTTTTGACGTTGTTGCTTCATGTTCTACTTGTGCGGTTGGATTTTTCACCTCAATGTATGGGAATGTATGTGCTGAACATTCAGACCCCATCAACATGGAGTCACACTGAGTGTAATTACGTGCATTCGTTGCCGTTGGCGCAATGCGTACTAGACCACGATAAGCATTATGAGCACGACCCGCACTGATTCCTTTAGAAATAATGGTAGAACGGGTGTTTTTACCAATATGAACCATTTTCGTGCCTGTATCGGCCTGTTGGAAATTATTGGTTAAGGCAACCGAATAAAACTCACCCACCGAATCATCACCTTGTAAGATAACACTAGGATATTTCCAGGTAATCGCAGAGCCGGTTTCAATCTGAGTCCAAGAAATTTTAGAACGTTTACCACGGCAAGCACCGCGTTTGGTTACAAAATTATAAATACCGCCCTTACCTTCTTTATCACCAGGATACCAGTTTTGTACGGTAGAATATTTAATTTGCGCGCCATCTAAAGCCACTAACTCAACTACAGCCGCATGCAATTGATTTTCATCACGCATCGGAGCGGTACACCCTTCAAGGTAGGAAACGTAGCTGTCGTCATCAGCAATAATCAAAGTACGCTCAAACTGTCCCGTAGATGCAGCATTGATACGGAAATAAGTAGATAACTCCATAGGACAACGCACGCCTTTAGGAATGTATACAAATGAGCCATCACTAAATACTGCTGAATTCAACGCAGCATAGAAGTTATCACGATAAGACACTACAGAACCTAAGTACTTCATGAGTAAATCAGGATACGTGTGTACTGCTTCTGAAAATGGGCAAAAGATTACCCCTTTCTCAGCCAATTTAGCTTTAAAGGTCGTCGCTACAGAAACACTATCAAATACAGCATCAACCGCAACACCAGCCAATAACTCTTGTTCTTTTAAAGGGATCCCTAATTTTTCATAGGTTCTTAATAATTCAGGATCAACCTCATCTAGACTCTTAGGCGCATCTTTTTTGCTTTTAGGCGCAGAATAATAAGAAATAGCCTGATAATCGATTGGAGGATAATGCACACTAGACCATTCAGGATGTGGCATAGTTAGCCAGTGCCTGAATGCTTGCAAACGCCATTCCAGTAAAAACTCGGGCTCCCCTTTAATGGCTGATAAACGACGAATTACGTCTTCATTCAGTCCGGGTTCAAAAGTTTCTACTTCAATGTCGGTTATAAAACCATGTTGATATTCTCTATCGAGCAGAGAATTAAGTTGCTCACTGCTTTTAGCCACGATTGACTCCACTTGCTAATTGTCGGATACGCTCTATATCGCGTACCTGTAGAGTTGGTTTTGCCAAGGTATCCAAACTCACACTATCCAACGCGGTCTCTATCGCCTGGCTAATAAGTCGCCAATTGCCCTGAATCGTACAAACTCCTTGTAACGAGCAGTCATTAGGTTGCAAACTGCATTCGGTGAAACCACGATGTTCTTCCAACGCAAAAATAATTTGCGACACGGAAATTTCAGTAGCAGGCCTACGTAACCGATATCCTCCGGTTACTCCTCGCACGGAGGTGAGCAAGCCTGCACTGGTTAAACGTTTTAAAATTTTACTTACCGTCGGAACAGTCAAATGAGTATGTAAGGCGATATCACGGGCGTTACATAAATCTTGTGGGTGCCTGGCAAGGTACACCATCACAACTGTTCCATAATCGGCCAATTTGCTGATGCGCAGCATAACACTCCAAAGCCAAATAATCTAGTACTAAATAAGTCTTAATTAAAGACAAAGCCGGTGCATAATTATTGTTATTCTTACTTTAAATATAGTACTAAAATAGTTCTATATGCGGCACAGGCGAATGGTACCTTATTATAGTGGGTTGGCGCAAGTTAGAGATGTTTGGAAATTCCACATCGTAGCCCGTATTAGCACAGTACAATACAGGGATTTGAGCCGCGACATGTAGGTTAACCCCATGTGTTCTGATGCGGCACGATGCCTTGTTGGGCCATGGGCCTTATAGTGCTCAACACGAGGCAATTGCTAATCCCAATTACATAACGTATTATCTTCTCTTTTAAATTTAGAGTTTTTGCACATCAGAATGGATGACAGAGCAAAAAACCGTTAGGAGCTAAACGATGGCAGCTGAGCTTTATTCCACCTCACTTGTCAGTAATCCCATCACGAATTCGGGTCCGTTGCCTGCCCCGCAAGGCTATTATCGCTCTAAATTATTTATTGCCCCCTTTTCTACCAATACGTTGGTTGCAGCAACCGGACCGTTGCTATCACTGTTAGAACGCCTGTGCTTGAGTCCAGCCCTCCCCCCGGTTGACCATATCAGGGATAACATTGAACATGAACTATTAGCCTTTCACAGCAAGCTCCATGCTTCAAAATACCCAGAGGCATTAATTGGTATTGCATACTACCTAGTGTCAGCAACAATCGATGAAGTGCTCGGTAAAAGTTACATGCGTGTCTATAATATCACGGCTGAATTCAACGCGTTTACCCCACTAACCAACGATAATGCCCAACCTCAAGACCGTTTCTTTGAGATTGTCGACTACATTAAAGAGCGACCAAATCAATATCTCGATCTGATCGAATTGGTATATTACTTACTCATACTTGGATTTGAAGGGCGCTACCATCTTACAGCAGATGGACGACAAGTTTTAGATAATTATATTGAAGATCTATATCAAATCACCCAACAGCATCGTTTTCACAAACCACAGCGTTTATTCAATGAAAACCCCATGCCCAAAATCGTGAAAAAAAATTATAAAACAGCCATATTAACTGCAGCTATTGCTGCAGCTATTGTTTCCCTTGCTTTTTTTACCAGTCACATTTTATTAGAAAATAAAGCAAAAGCCGTTTTGTTTGGACATACCCAACTTGCAGCACTGGATAAATAATGGACAACTCTTTACATGCATTATGTGATGCAATTAAAAAAACACTCTCGCGATTAAAACCACAAAGCAACCAATTGTCGTTTATCGTGATCACCGGAAAACATGCTCAAGGTAAATCTTCTTTATTAAAGCAAAGCAATATGGAAGAAATGCCTGTCTTTAGTGAAGAACATGCCAAAGTTTATTTTAATCCACGCGGTATTATTGTCGAACTTGGTGAAGGCTGGTTTACCAACAGTAAAACCTTGCTGCAAAATACCTTAAAACAACTCAATCGTTGCAGTAGTTACCTTAAAATTACCGGGGTAGTACTGTGTATTGATGTTGAAGATTTACTTATTAGTGACCGTAATCAATTTGGCGAAAAAAGAAAAGCTCACTTACAACTCTTAGAGCGCTGGGGAGTTAACCTAGGTTATCCCGTGGAATTAGCGTTAGTTTTCACAAAAATGGACACCTTGGCCGGCTTTACTGAGTTTTATCAATCGAATCATGCTTCTGAGCTCTTAAAACCACTAGGTTTTTCATTAGATTGCGTGAATGAATTACACAAAAAAATAGAAACCTTTACCTCACAATTCAATCAACTTCTTGAAACTTTAGGGCAACAAGTAATCCCCAAAATGCATCCTGCTCGTTCAACAATGCGACGAAGCTTAATTCGTGAATTCCCTATTCAAATGGCAGGCTTGCGCCCGCCTATTCATTCCCTACTGCAAGGAATTTCACCCAAATTATTTCAGCTACACTCGATTTATTTTACCAGTGCGGAACAAAGTGGGGTCAGTATTGACCGCTTAAATAAGAAAATCCAGCATGAATATGCATTGGTGGTACAAGATACATTTCCTCAGGCGACTAATTTTAGAGCCTATTTTGTTGAGGGCGCTTTAAAGTCCATACAGGAACAATGTAGCCAAGTCCCACAATCACGTAAGTTTTCCCAAAAACCATTGGTTGCACTTATTGCCGGGATTGCCGGAATTACTTTATGTATTTTAAGTTACCATCATTATAAAGCGGTGCATTTATTAGATGCGGCAAGTAAAGAATTGCTGGCATATGATGCGCTAATTAGCCAAAAAGATAAGGGCAAGCAAGCACTGTATCATCTGTCGAATGCAGCTAAAAAATTAGCCCATGTATCCAGTAACTCCTTATCTTTGCCTACAGTACATCAATTAAAATCGAACTTGCATAATAATACGCAGCATCGCTTACAAGGTGAGTTTTTACCTGCAATCACAGCGGAATTGGAAACCGTAATTAATAGCCCGGGCAATACTCCTATTGCTCGTTATAATGCCCTTAAAGTGTATCTGATGTTAGGACAGCCTGAGCATTTTTCTGCAGTACAGGTTCACGACTGGTTTAGTACTCAATGGCGTAATTTGCCCGCTGCGGAATTGCAAAAGCAAATGGCATTACTGAAACAATCTTTAAGCAAACCACCTAAAGATATGTTAATGAAATCGCAAGTGGTTAGTGATGCACGTAATTATTTAAATGCCTTGCCCAGCAGTTATCTTTATTACTCTATCGCGAAAGAATCCTTCCCCAGCACGCGACAAAAAATTACCGCTGATGGATTTATTTTAGCTACTGATGAATTGCCTGTTTATTACACCCGAGCAGGTTTTAACGAAATAATAAAGAAAATCCCTGAAATGAGCCAAAATCTGCAAAAAGAAAACTGGGTGCTGGCACGTCAGGACATATCAGACCTGCCTAATATGCTCACTCAAGCTTATTGCTACGATTATGTTACCTGGTGGCAAACTTTTATGCGTCGCTCGCAACCAGCACATTATCAGAATTATCAGGAAGGTCGCCAGGTGGCTAAACGCTTGGAACAATCCCATGCTGTCACCACTTTAGTTGGCTTATTACAACAAGAAACCAAGGCCGATTTAAGCAATGAATCATCCTTATTTAACCAGGCAATTGCCAGCCAGTTTACCGATTTAAATTTAATGAGCCTCTCAGGCACTAAAGAATTAAGTATCAAAATAGAAGAACTAGATCGCTTCATTTCAACTTTATCGATGATTAATGATGGGGGAAAAACAGCATTTAATATTACTCGCTCCCGTTTTATGAGTGATACAGCTTCTGATCCGGTCAGCTTACTCTTTAATCAAGGGCAACAATTACCTGAACCCTTAAGTAGTTGGGCGAAGCAATTAGCCGGTGAAACCTGGGGGCTATTGCTCAAAGACAGTCGTCAGTACATTAATCAGCAATGGCAACAAACGATTTATCAGGAATTCCAACATCGAATTGCCAAACGCTATCCCTTGGATGCAAATCAATCCGAAGAAATTGCCATTGCTGATTTTAACCACTTTTTCGCAACCAATGGTTCCTTAAACGTCTTTACGGAGCAATTTGTTAAACCGTTTCTAGACACAGCTACCGCAGAATGGAAACCAAAGGCGGTTAATGACTCGGTCCTCCCTATCGCCACGGAAACACTGGATGCACTTATGCGGGCAAATATAATTACAAATATGTTTTTCCCCAACGGCGGTAATGAGAGCCGGATCGACTTTAGTCTGCAAAAAATAAATCTGGATCCCGTAATTGCAAGCCTGGTTCTGGAAATTGGACATACTCAAATTTCAGATAATCAAAGTAGTGAATCGCATATTCGTTTTATTTGGCCTCAACCTAATGTCAAACTCGCATTAGATTCTATTGATGGCAATCACTATGAATTGGCGGAGCAAGGTAATTGGGCATTATTTAAACTTCTGGAAAAAGTAAATGTATTAATTGACGAGCAAGACAGCTCAAGTTTGCAAATTCTTTTTGAAGTGAATAGTAATTCAGGCCGTTATTTATTAAAAACCAATAATCAGGTAAACCCATTTACTCCAGGAATTTTAAATGGCTTTGTGTTAAATGAGGCGATTGTCTGAAGTTAATTATCGAAGAGTGGAAAGGCTGGGCTTAACAGCCCAGCTTAAATAATTAGCTAGTTAAAAGTTAAACATGCGGTTTAAAACACTCGCAGCACCATCAACAGCCTCTTTAATACCTTCTCTAGCTGCTTCAACAGCTGGCTCTTTATCTTCATTATAAAAACGATCTTTATCTTGTTTTGCAAAGCCATGTTCTGCCGTAGCTATAGGACGGCTTATCAAGCTAATGCATGACTTGATAAAAGACATAGCAGAAAATGCGAGTACTAGTGCTGCTCCTAGGAAATACTGAAGCGCGTTATCTGCATGTGCTTCTCGGTCATTTCTAGCAAATCCCAAATTAATAGCTAATGATTGAGCCACTTCCCATACCGCAAACACAAGAAGACCAAGCGAAGTCAGCGCACCTGCTGTAGGTAAAACTGTAGCCCCAATAACCTCATCCATATAATCATAACCATCGCGTAGAGGTTGCAATATAAGGTTGCGGTCACTGAGTACTTTCTCAAGAAAATCCCACTGCTCATCCACGGTTCTCAACTCGCTAAACCGATGATAAAGAGCATCTGCACCTTTTCCTAAAGCATTAAGATGATCAAAATAATTGTAAAAGAAATTTTTCTCAGGATCGGGACGCTTAAAAAAACCAGGCATAATTACTCTCCATAAACAAGGAAATGATATTGGACTAAAAAGTTGGAGAATTATAACAATGAAACATTAAGAGAACATTATGAATAATGATAAAAGCACAAAAGTTGTATTTTTTTGTTGTTTTATGAGAAAATAAAGGTCATTATATTCCCATATAATACACGCTTTTGCCTGAAACCAGCCTTGATGCAGCGCACAACCTAATCAAGGCACCATTGCTAACTTATACGTTATTCCCAATGACTGGCCCGTTCCTTTCAAGTCACATGCCTCCTCAACAAGAGCCTCGGTATTTGATTTACCTAAGCCCTTATTCCACTTAGGATATTGCCGCTTATACGCATTTAAAATATCAATATCGATATTGTCGCATAGATAATTCTTTGTTGCATTTAACACCATAATCTTATGTTCATACCGGGCCATTTTAAGATTTGTTACTTTTTCTTTTTGGCAATGTTCGATTTCATCCTCAATACGATTAACCAAATCCTGTAAAGCCTCCAATTTATCCTGGGTAGAATAAACCATGTTTTTTTTAGGTTGACAAGATAGAAACTCATCCATCGCGATACCCATAGAAGTCAGTGCAAATACTTCCTCAGGCTGCAATATAAAATGCTCTGGTGACACTTCGTGTAAGGGGTTTAGCACAACACTAGCAATGGAAAATAAGGACTCAAAATAAGCTAACTTCAAGAAGTCTGTGTATTTATTGGTCGTAAAAGAATTAATTTCAATAACTACTTTATTAATTATAGTTTATTTTTTATCCACATAGAGGAAAAATAGCCTTAGTTCATATATACTGTTACTCCCTATTTAAAGAAAGGTCAGATACTATGCGTACTCTCATTTCATGTTTACTTATCACCATACTAAGCTTTGGTCTGTTAGTTAATGAAGCAGCAGCCAAGCGTTTTGGAGGTGGCAGAAGTTTTGGCGTGCAGCGCTCACAAAGCAGTATGTACTCCCCTAATAAAGCTCAAAGTGCAAAACCCTTGGGACAACGTACTAACAATACCAGCAAATGGGGTGGACTCTTAGGTGGTTTATTAATTGGCGGTCTATTAACAAGCCTATTTATGGGGCATGGATTCGGTACTGGCATACTGACGTGGTTAATCGTTGGAGCGGTCATATTTTTTGCCGTTAACTTTTTCCGCAGACGCATGCAGCCGGGAATGCAAGCTGGACAGCAAAACCGTGCATTTAACCAGCAGCAGAGTCCGTTTAACAATTTTACTCAAGCATTTAACAACTCTACTCCCAGCAGTAGCAGTGCGGCAGACGTTCCAGCCGGCTTTTCACCAGCAAGCTTTTTGCGCGAAGCCAAAGTAACCTTTAATCGCCTGCAAGCAGCTTATGATGAAAAAAATACTCAAGATTTAAGAGAGTTTACCGCTCCCGAAGTCTTTGCTGAAATAAAAATGCAATTGGATGAGCTTGGCAATGAGCCCAATAAAACGGAAGTAATTACGCTAGAAGCGGAATTATTGGATATCTCCAGACAAACTAATTCCTATATTGCCAGCGTACACTTTACGGGTTCCGTTAAAGAAAATGATGAGCCAATAACGCAACTAGATGAAATTTGGCATTTCCGCCAATTTGATGGCAATAGTGCTTGGGTTGTTGGTGGTATTCAGCAAAACGACTCTCAATCTTAAGCATTACCTATCCCGTATTAACCTAGTCTAATACGGGATAGGTAGTAATATGGCGTAGTCATTAAGCTATGACACAACATCTTTTCCGCGCATCTTGCTCCTCGTCAGTAGGCACATCTTGATGACTTCCTCCAAATACAATAGAAATATCGGCTAAATTTCCAGAAAACATGCTGGGACTATAGCGTTTATGAACAGAAAAGTGCTGACTTATCAGAGTACCATTGCCTTTTTGAGTTAAGATATTTAACTCATTATTGATAATTTCAACTACGTTGATGGCCAGTCGTCCCGCCGGTCTCTCCTGCCTCTTGACGCCTATAGTAGGATCTATAGGTAATGATACTTGGTTCTCAACGGAAAGAGCTTTTTGTTGTTGGTATTTTTTTTGCTTTTCTACAAATGCCTCTTTACTGCAATGGAGCGTAAATTTTACATTAAGGTTTGCACTTTTAACGGGTAAGTAAGCATCCTCACGCCCAAGCTCTTTATTTGCATTATTTTCATCGTGTGACTCGTATACTAACGTAGCATCTATTGTCTGTGAAAATATTAAGTCTGTTAAATCTTTTGCACTAATTGTTTGAAGGTCAATGCTCCGAAAATTAAAAGCAAGGTTTCCCCGTAAAACTACATAGCATCGTTGAGTCATTATCTGCCTCCCATGAAAGGCCAAAAAAAAGCCATATTAATCGAAAAAAATAAATTTTGACAGCAAAAAATTCTTCTTTTGTTCGCATGTAAAGTCTATTTCTTAATAGGATCAACTAACTAAGAGAATGAATAGTACTTTAGTTTTTTCAATAATGATGACCGTCACTTTCACGATAATAGGCTGGGTTGTAAAACCCAACCTCAGGGATGTTTAATGAGATGGTGATATAAACGTATGTAAACTACAAAATAAAAAGCAGAAGAGTTTAAACATATTGTACGTCAATGATTTCGTAATCAACCATGCCACCTGGCGTATTGACGGTTACGACATCATCCAACTCTTTCCCAATAAGTGCACGACCAATTGGTGAGCTGTATGAAATTTTATGCAGTTTAATATCGGCTTCATCTTCGCCAACGATCTGATAAGTGATCTGAGCTTCTGTTGCGAGATGGCAAACCGTCACGGTTGAGCCAAATACCACCTTTCCATTATTAGCTAATTTACTAATATCAATAATTTGCGCATTAGATAATTTCGCTTCCAACTCTTGAATACGCCCCTCATTAAAACTTTGTTGTTCGCGCGCAGCATGATACTCAGCATTTTCCTTTAAATCACCATGTGCACGTGCCGTAGCTATTGATTCTACTATACGTGGTCTATCAACAAACTTTAAACGTTGTAATTCTTCTTTCAGTGCTTCTGCACCTTGTATTGTCATGGGATGTTTATTCATATCAACCTCTAAATGTAATTCCCTGGTAAAGATACCTCATTGAACCTCCATTCCAGTTGTCTCCCCTAGACCAGAATGAAGATTGTTTAGGGGCAATGGAACTAACGCCCCCCAATAAATGATACCAATAGTTAATGTAAATCCTGTAAACGAGTTACAGTCTCTCGGTCTTCATATTTCATTGCAAGACATGCTGCCTCAGCACCAGAAAGAGTCGTCGTATAACTCACTTTATGCTGTAAAGCATTACGTCTGATTGCAAAAGAATCTGCAATCGCTCGCTTGCCTTCAGTAGTATTTACAATGAAATCGATCTCATTATTTTTAATGAAATCCAATACATGGGGACGCCCTTCAGTAACTTTAAATACCCTGCGGCAATCAACTCCTGCCGCTTGTAATACTAAAGCCGTACCCCGAGTGGCAATGATTTCAAAACCTAATTCAATTAAGCGTTTTGCAATCTCTCCCACCCTGGTCTTATCCGCATCACGTACTGAAACAAAAGCACGCCGCCGTTTGGGAATATTACACCCTGCACCTAATTGTGCTTTGGCAAATGCTTGTCCAAAACGTCTCGCGATCCCCATTACCTCTCCTGTCGACTTCATCTCAGGACCAAGAATCGAATCGACGCCAGAAAACTTGATAAAAGGGAAAACCGGCAGCTTAATGGAGTAAAATGCCGGCATATGATGATTTTGACTTAAACCCTGCTCTTTTAAACTCATACCTAACTTACAACGTGCCGCAATCTTCGCTAAAGGAAAGCCTGTCGCTTTGGATACGAAAGGAACCGTGCGCGATGCACGCGGATTCACTTCCAATACATAAATATCATCCGCTTGAATTGCAAATTGCGCATTGATTAAACCAACTACACCTAATTTCAATGCCATTTGACGCATTTGCTCCATCAGATCTTGTTGCACCACCACACTCAAGCTAAAAGGTGGTAATGTACAAGCCGAATCACCTGAGTGGATACCTGCTTGTTCAATATGCTCCATGACCGCACCAATCAATACATCCTTACCATCACAGACTGCATCAATATCCACTTCAATGGCATCATTCAAAAATCTATCCAGCAATACGGGGGAATCATTGGATACCTCTACTGCATGGGATAAATAATGCCGTAAATCCTCTTCTTGATAGACCACTTCCATGGCTCTTCCCCCGAGTACATAAGAAGGTCTAACGACTAAGGGATAACCAATTTTATTCGCCAAAACAATGGCTTCTGCTTCACTACGCACAGTGCCATTCTCTGGCTGATGTAGACGTAATTCCGTAACCAATTTCTGGAAACGATCCCGGTCTTCGGCCCGGTCAATTGCATCAGGTGAAGTACCTATAATTTTCACGCCGTTCGCCTCTAAAGCACGCGCCAATTTTAATGGTGTTTGTCCACCATAATGAACGATGACCCCATCTGGATTCTCTACATCCACAATCGCAAGCACATCTTCTAGTGTTACTGGTTCGAAATACAGGCGATCGGAAGTATCAAAATCAGTAGAAACCGTTTCTGGATTACAATTTACCATAATGGTTTGGCATCCAGCGTCTCTTAATGCCATTGCCGCATGCACGCAACAATAATCAAATTCAATCCCTTGGCCAATCCGGTTAGGCCCGCCACCAAGAATCATAATCTTTTTCTTATCACTGTCTGGACGTGCCTCGCAACTACTCTCATAGCAAGAGTACATGTATGCGGTATCACTGGGGAATTCACCCGCACAGGAGTCGATACGCTTATACACGGGCAAGATACCTAATTCCTTACGCCAAGCACGTACTTCATCTTCCGAACAACTTAATAGTTGTGCCAAATAGGCATCAGCAAAACCTCGGCGTTTTAATAGTCTTAGTGTTGTCTTATCCAGTTCATTCAGTTTCTTGTCTTGAATCGAACGCTCAAGCTGTACCAACTCTTCAATTTGTGCCAAGAACCAAGGGTCAACCCGACTCTCCATATGAATTTCTTCAAGTGACAAATTGTGGCGAAATGCATCGGCTATATACCATAAACGGTCGGGGGTAGGTTCACGTAAATGGCCTCGTAACTCAGCCAAATCGTCATTCTTAAATATTGGGTGTAAACCACAACGCCCAGTTTCCAATCCTCGAATCGCTTTCTGTAAAGATTCTTGGAAGTTAGCACCAATCGCCATCACCTCACCAACCGACTTCATTTGCGTCGTTAAGGTATCCGAAGTTTGTGGGAATTTATCAAAGTTAAAACGTGGCACCTTAGTAACCACATAATCAATGCTCGGCTCAAATGAGGCGGGAGTCTTACCACCAGTAATCTCATTCTTCAATTCATCCAGCGTGTAACCAACTGCCAATTTTGCGGCAATCTTAGCAATCGGAAAACCGGTCGCTTTAGAGGCAAGAGCGGAACTTCGCGAAACTCTGGGATTCATTTCAACCACCAGCATGCGCCCATCTTCAGGATTAATCGCAAACTGTACGTTTGAGCCGCCAGTATCCACGCCAACTGCGCGCAAAACTTTAATTGCCGCATCACGCATGCGTTGATATTCTTTATCGGTTAAGGTTTGTGCTGGCGCTACCGTAATGGAATCACCAGTATGTACCCCCATAGGATCAAGGTTCTCAATGGTACAGACAATAATGCAATTATCATTTTTGTCACGTACCACTTCCATTTCATACTCTTTCCAACCCAGTACAGATTCATCAATGAGTAATTCATGGGTAGGTGACAACTCTAAACCACGAGTACAGATTTCTTCAAACTCTTCACGGTTATAAGCAATACCGCCACCACTTCCACCCATGGTAAATGAAGGACGGATAATCGCAGGATAACCTAATTGTGCTTGTACCTGAAAAGCTTCTTCCATTGAATGAGCGATGGCTGAGCGTGGCATTTCCAAACCAATTTTAATCATTAACTGTCGGAATTTTTCGCGATCTTCCGCTTTATCAATCGCCTCACGGGTAGCACCTATCATTTCTACGGAGTATTTTGCCAAAATACCTTCACGAACCAGATCCAGAGCACAGTTTAGAGCCGTTTGCCCTCCCATCGTAGGCAATAAGGCATCAGGACGTTCAATTTCAATAATCCGTGCTACTTCTTTCCAGGAAACAGGTTCAATATAAGTTGCGTCAGCTAATTCTGGATCCGTCATAATCGTTGCTGGGTTAGAATTAACCAGAATAACGCGATACCCCTCTTCCCTAAGCGCCCGTACTGCTTGAGTGCCGGAATAGTCAAATTCACAGGCTTGCCCAATAACTATAGGCCCTGCACCAAGTATTAATATGGATTTAATATCAGTTCGTTTTGGCATGGCAACAACTAAAAAAATAAAGTGATGTATTTTACCGATTTTTGCTTAAAGTTTATACCTTTGATTGGCATTCTTTAATAAATTAACTGTACTCATTCGCCAAAACCATCTGGAGGCCTGCCTCAGTCAAGGACAAATACTTATAATAGGGGTCTGCAGTGGTACGCTCTAACCATTCATTGGCAATACAAATATCTGTTAATTTTTGCGCCTCTTCTACAGAAACAGGAGTTTTAAGTTTCTGCGTTAATACAGCTGCAGCTTCTTCTTCAATCGTTAAAAACACTTGATCGCGAGTAACCCCTAAAAGTTTCATCTCATCATAAAATAACTTTAAAATATCTAGCTCATTCACAATAATCACCTTAAATCAAAAAACATTCATTAATATCAAGTATTAATGAATGTCTAAAAAAATTCCATTCAAATTGGAAAATTTAACTAAATACCACAAGGTAGTTTGCTAACGCACCTCCCATCTTCATCATGGAATTCTTTCCGATGGGAGCAAATCCTGAAGTAGCTCCAGCAATGAAATTAGAACACATTAATACAAACGCGACAGCCTTTTCAGCATGGGTAGATCCAACTGAATTTTTGATTAAAGGAATAGAATATCCATTTATCAATTAAATTCAATATATTTGATTATATTAAAATATAAAATTTTAATATGATGCGAGTTACTTAATTTTCTTTACAATGGTACAATTTATATACAAAATAACCTTTGTTTTTAAAAATAGTCTATACTTATGTCGCAGAATGTGATTTTCTGTAATCTTTTATTTAAAAAAATTGACATCGAGAGCCCACTTATTACAATAGCTAATGTACTGTAATGGATAAATATTAAAAATAAAATTAAGTTGATTCGGTTTTATCGTTAATATTTAATATTCTTTCCATGTTAAAATTTGAATTTGATTTGAATAGAGAACTTTATAAAATTGTCGGAGAACGCCTTAAAAGCGTAAGGATGCAGTTGGGTTTTTCCAGGCGCGAGTTTGCAGATAAGTGTGGTTTTTCAGCTGCAACACTTCAAGCGTGGGAAGACGGTAGATATCCTGTGCCTAAAAAAAGCATGATCAAATATGTAAAAACATTATTTGACTGCGGCCTGATCACATCTCCAGAATGGTTTATAAATGGCGAGGGCCTCCCACCAAGGCCAATTAATAAATTTTCGCTCAATTCTATTGCCGAAAAAGATGCCATCCTACGAGAAATTAACTTCTTTGAAACAGAAAATAAAAACCCAATTATTACAGTAATTACCGATGACTCTATGCAACCATTTTATGCAATTGGAGATTATGTTGGCGGTAAATTAGTTCCTGTCGATTACGCCGATCGTTATATTGGCACCTTCTGTATTGTTAAGTTAATCACTGGAGAAACCCTGGTGAGAAAGCTAAGACCTAGTTCAGAAGAGGGACATTATAATTTAATCTGTACTAATTTAGACACGAGCTCGACGTCGCCATTCTTACTCAATTGTGAAATTACTGAATTAGCCCAGGTTATTTGGCATAGAAAAGTAGAAGTCTCCCTAGAACTAGAGTAGTCCTTAACGTATGGAAGAAGTAGATGTCATCATTGTTGGTGCAGGGGCTGCAGGCCTCATGTGCGCTATTGAAGCCAGCAAACGCCGTCGAAAAGTACTAGTTATTGATCATGCCAATAAAGTCGGCAAAAAAATCTTAATGTCTGGTGGCGGCCGTTGTAATTTTACCAATTATTACATCGAGCCTGAAAAATATAACTCCCACAATTCCCATTTCTTTAAATCCGCCTTATCACGATATACACAATGGGATTTTATTTCTTTAGTTCAAAAGCATTCCATTCCCTTTCACGAAAAAACTTTAGGACAATTGTTTTGTGACAATAAATCAAAAGACATTGTCGACATGCTCTTAAAGGAATGTGATAAAGCGGGAAGCAAAATCCAGTTGCAAACGAGTATTGAGAAAATACAAAAAGGCGAACAATTTAAGCTGTATACCACAAAAGGAACATTCCATTGCCAATCATTGGTTATTGCGAGTGGTGGCCTATCCATTCCCACCATGGGAGCTAGCCCTTTTGCTTATAAAGTGGCAGAGCAATTTGGTATGAAAGTATGGCCTACACGTGCAGGCTTAGTCCCTCTTACTTTAGATGTTACCGAAAAAGAAAAAATAGCCTTACTCTCTGGAGTGAGCGTCGATAGCATTGCCAAAAACGAGCGCATTGCGTTTCGCGAAAACACCCTATTCACGCACCGCGGCTTAAGTGGCCCCGCAATTCTACAGCTATCGTCTTATTGGCATGCCGGAGAACACATTGATATTAATCTGCTCCCAGAAATCAATCTGTTAGAAACCTTAAAAACGGCAAGAACTACCAGCCCACATAAACAATTAAATTCCGTATTAGCCAATTACCTACCTAAGCGGGTTGTTGAACTGTTTGCCCCCCCACAGCTAGCAGAAAAAAAACTAGCCGATTTAGCCAATCGTGATTTAGAGCTGATAGCCAATCAAATTAACTCCTGGCAAATAAAGCCGAATGGGACTGAGGGCTATCGCACTGCCGAAGTAACCATTGGTGGTGTTGATTGCAATGCAGTTTCCTCAAAAACGATGGAGGCGAATGAAGTCTCTGGACTTTATTTCATTGGCGAAGCCTTAGATGTAACCGGATGGCTTGGTGGTTACAATTTTCAATGGGCCTGGTCTTCAGGATGGGCAGCCGGGCAAGTTGTGTAGGATTAATTGTTTCAAGGCTCTGTAGGTCCTCTTTCAAAGGGTGTCTGTTCAATCTCCATCATACAATTCTCGCAATGTCGGCATATTTTTTAATAACCATCCTTCGAAGCTACCTCACCCGAGTCATCAAATAAATTCCCAATACAGCAAAAATAAAGGTAGGACCTAAAGCAGCTAATGCTGGTGGTAATTGGAATACAGTGCTTACTGGACCAAAAAAGCGACTTAATATATGAAAACCGAATCCAACCGCAGCACCAACCAATAACTTGGAACCCATAGTCGACGAACGTAAGGGACCAAAAATAAAGGGAATAGCCAAGACCATCATTACCATCGTAGTAAATGGTTGCACTATTCGTTGCAGAAATGCGAACTGGTAGGTATGCACATTTTGATGGCTACGCTTCTGCTCGCGAATATAACGATTAAGCTCGTGTAAGGTCATTTCGTCCGGATCAATACTGCTAATAGTTAAGATCTTAGGCTTTACTGGAACATCCCAAAGAATAGTTGCAAAAGTTTGAGCGTTTGTGCTGTCGCCCTGAAACTCTGTCTCTTGCACATCATAAGCCATCCAGGCTTGGTCGATGTATTTGGCTTCGCGAATAAAACGAGCTACTTTTAGATGACGCTGCTCATCGAAGCGAAACTGATAAATATCATGCAATACATAATCAGGTAAAACCTGGCCTACAGAAATAAAATCATTATTATTACGTAACCAAAACCCTTTGGAGGTTCTTAATGTCTGACCACCACTCACCGCCGCCGTTTTATAATCATGGGCATAATGAGATAAAAACGGAACAACCGTTTCTCCGAGGATGGTAACGAGTACAATTAAGAAGACTGATGCTTTTAAAACCGCTCCGGTAATCTGTAATATCGATTTCCCAGAGGAGCGCATCACCACTAACTCACTATGATTCGCCATAATCCCCAAGCCAATCAAGCAACCTAATAAACTGGCCATAGGAAAAAATAAATAAACTTGATAAGGCATTTGCAATAGAACAAAAAAAGCCGCTTGCATAATCCCATAATCAACCCGCCCTAAATCGCCAAGCTGGTCAACAAATAAAATAAAAATCTGTAACCCAACCAGCATTAAGGTAACCATCCCAATGGACATAAGGACAGTTTTTGCAATATAACGATCTAGAATGTTCATGCTAATTTCACCTGATTACGCCAGATTAGGAATAATCCCAGAGCCGCTACGAGAAGATGTATCCACCATAAGCCTATCCATTGAGGGATCGCTCCAGAAACTACGGCATTACGCCCAATGAACATCAAGTTGGCATAGAGAATGTAAATAAGAATTGCCGGAAATAATTTAGCATATTTACCTGAACGTGGATTAATACGACTCAAGGGCACCGCAACTAGGGTAAGCGTGAGTACCATTAAAGGGACGGATAAACGCCATTGCAACTCCGCAGCCTTACCTCGATCAACGTTATTTAATGGCCATAAACTTGCGGTACTGAAGGTACGCAAATCATCGCTTATTTTGACAATAGGGTGCGGTAAACGTGCCTTATATTCACCAAACTCAGCAATTTGATAATTAGCATGCCCAGGGGTTCCTTGATACTCCTTACCATCTTGCAAGATAATATAGTCTTCCCCGGTTTTTGCGTCAGTTTCTGCATAAGCCTTATCAGCCCATAAGACATCCCAACGAGTCTTCTCCTTTTCAGTGCTGCGTTTTGCCAAGAAGACTTGTTCCGCCTTTGTATGATCGCGACTCATTGATTGCACATAAAAAACCTGCTGCCCATCATTAATCGCATGGAATCGTCCCGGCATAATTGTTTGGACTAAAGTTTGAATACCAGTAGTACGGAGTAATTTAGCTCGCTCAATATAGATGTATGGACTAGCCCAGATCATCACCGCAGCGACAATAACCGCAACGAATGATGCCATAATAAAGCTGTGTTTTAGTAATTGGCCTGAGCCATAACCACAGGCTCTTAATACGGTCATTTCACTCTCGGCATACAAACGTCCATAAGCGACAAGCATGGCAATATAAAAGCCTAAAGGAACCAACAAGCTTAACAAAGTTGGTAATTCAAGCATCATTAATTTCATAATAATAACCCCGGGAATGCTTCCAGAAGCAGCCCGATTTAAATATTGAATTAATTGATTACTCAAAAAAATTAAAACGAGTATAGATGTTAGCGCAATCAAAGTGACAAACACTTCTTTAGCTAAATAACGAAAAATGATCACTCAATGCCCCTGTATCGAGGATATAAACAGCCCTTAGTAAAGAGAAACACCTTCCCTGATAAAAGATACATTGTAACCTCTAGTCCGCAACTAAAAAAGTTTTTTCTTGTCTTGGGGGTGAGGGCCGAATAATGAAGCTAGCGCGTAGCCCATATTACGCTGCGCAAATACGGGCTACGACTCTAACAATTTTATGCTACTAATTTTAAAAAACCTTCGACTATAATTTAAGAAGCTTATTTAAAAACGCGGCAAAGAAAAAAACATCTTCACCGAAATTCTGCGGAATTCGAGGCTCAATAAAAAGGATAAAAAGCGTTGGAGACCATGATGCGTGTTCTAATAACTGGCGGTGCGGGATTTATAGGTTCGAATTTAGCAAAATATCATGTGCAAAAAGGTGATGAAGTCATTGTTGTTGATAATTTATCAACCGGTAGGATCGAAAACATCAAAGCCTTACAACAAAAACCAGGCTTTACCTTCTACAAAAAAGACTTGCTCAAATGGAAGGGGCTTGCCCAAGTACTTGTTGGTGTTGATAGAATCTATCATATGGCTGCCGTTGTTGGCATGTTTCATGTTTTAAATCACCCGGTTGAAACCTTAAAATGCAATATTTTTGCTACCCTAAAACTTATGGAAACCATTCTTTCTCTAGAGAGCCCCCCCTTAGTGATCATCGCATCCAGCTCCGAAGTCTATGGGAATCAGCATAAAACCATGAGCGAGCATACCCCGTTAATTATTGAAAGCAGCATCACCAGTCATGCTTCTTATGTAATTAGCAAACTCAGTGATGAATCCATCGCCTTAGCATTTTGGCACAAACATCAAATTCCAACTATTATTCTACGATTATTTAATACCGTTGGGCGCAATCAATTATCGCGCTATGGCATGGTAGTACCACGATTAATTAAACAAGCACTGAGTAATGAACCCATTACCGTCTTTGGTGATGGAACGCAAAAAAGATCCTTCTGCAATGTGGAAGATTCCGTTAATTTAATTAATCTACTCGCCAATAATCCAGCATCTGTTGGAGAAATCGTGAATGTTGGTTTCAATGAAGACATCAGCATTAATTCCTTAGCAAAAAAAATAAAAAAAATTTGCGAAAGCAAATCACCGATTACTCATATTCCTTTTAGTGAGGTTTATCATAATGACTTTATCTACATCGCTGATCGCAAACCAGACATCAGCAAATTATTGAACCTGACCCACTATACTTATAAATGGAATATAGACACAACCATTGCGGATATTGCAGCCTACTTTAAACAAATAGGTATAAAATGATAATTACTTACTTAGGGCATGCGGGCTTTTGTGTAGAAACCACGTCAACCATTATCGTTTTAGATCCTTGGTTGTCCCCCTTTGGGGCGTTTGACTCCTCCTGGTTTCAATATCCAAGAAACCATCATATGGCTCATTATATTATTGATTTATTTAACAAAAGCAAAAAAGAAAAATACATCTACATCAGCCATGAGCACAAGGACCATTTTGATCCTGCTTTTTTAAACTCACTAGAAAATAGAGATTTCTCCTTTATTTTGGCCGAATTTCAGCATCCCATAGTCAAAGATGACTTAATGCAAATGGATTATCAGTGTAAACAAATCCTTGAATTAAAAGATAAGGAAAGCCTAGTCTTTCAAGATGGTTCCAGCCTCAACATGTTTGTTATTGATTCAGAGCTTGAATGCGACTCAGGTGTCCTCATCAAAGCCAATGCGAAAACATTTCTCAATATTAATGATTGTAAGATTAACGAGCGCTTAGAAGCCATAACCAAAGAATACGGACCAATAGATGTATTCGCAGCTCAATTTTCCGGAGCCATCTGGCATCCTACCTGTTATGACTATGATCTACTTACTTATGAAAAAATTTCCTTAAGCAAAAAAACAGTGAAATTTGAACTGACGGCACGAGCAATTGAAACAGTAAAACCTACGTTTTATTTTCCTTCCGCAGGCCCCCCCTGCTTTTTAGATCCGATGCTCATCCATAAAAATTTTGAGCCAATTAATATTTTCCCCAGAGCACCCGAACTCATTGAGTATTTAAATAAGCGTTGCAACGATTCAAATACAAAATGGCCAGAGCTGATGCCAGGAGATGCTTTAGATGTGGTTGCATCTCAATGGCTTCATTTAGCGCCTAATCGACTTAACGATGCTGAGTTTTATCACACCGTGCAATCCTATGCGAATGACTATACTGATTATTTTTATAAACGTGAGCTGGAAAATAATAAGATAAATCCACAACAAGTTTTTTTGGCTTTGCAAAAGGACTTAGAGGAAAAAGTTAAATGCTTAAAATTAGTCCATGAAGAAGTAACGGTTCCTCTTTATTGGAAAATTCAAGATTATGACTTGATGTATCAAGTTAATTTTAAGGAAAAAACCGTAACCACGGTCAAAACTATCCTCGATACCCATCATTATTACCTAATTGAGGCCCCTGCCTGGCAAGTGCATAAGGTATTACAAAAAGAAATCAACTGGCCTGATTTTGCTTTAACCTTTAGAGTAAAACTGTCTCGCAAACCCGATTTGTATAGTACGCTTATTCATGGATTTATTACTTTAGATGCAAGCAGCATCGGTAGGCTATGTGAACTAATGAAATCGTATTTAGAGCGTCGCGAACGCATCATCGTTCATTATGAAGGGAAACAGTATTCTATTTTAAGATATTGCAAACATCAGGGAGCCGATTTATCACAAGGCTGGATTGAAAATGGCTGCTTAGTCTGTCCAAGACATCGTTGGCATTATGACTTGAAAGATGGGGGTAAATGCATCACCAATCTAACGAGTATTGAGGCGATTTGTCTGGATGAGAATACAGAAAAAAAATAGAAAATTCTTCTCGTTAAGCCTAATAAACTATATTTTTTATTTAAAAAACAAGCATTTTATTTAGGCTATACTCCCAATATAGATCTATCTCAAAGGACACCAACAATGGGAAGTTATTTAGTCACAGGCGGTTCTGGTTTCTTAGGATCACATTTGGTTGATTATTTAATTGACGCAGGGCATGAAGTTACGGTCATCGACGACTTCTCTACCGGAACTTATGAACACCCACAAGCGAGAACGATTAAAACCAACATACTTAATGTAGAGCTCGTTCGTCCTTATTTCCAAAATATTGACGGCTGTTTCCATTTAATTGGCATTCCATCGGTAATTATGACTATGGAGGATTGGTTTCACTTTCATGCGACAAACATGCAAGGAAGTTTAGTTGTTTTTAAATTAGCCATTGAGGCAGGAAAAATCCCCGTGGTTTATACTTCTTCTTGTGCTGTTTATGGTGAGCCCCTAAAGCTTCCACTTCAAGAAAACCAATTAGCTAAACCACTTTCCTCCTATGGTTGTGACAAATTAGCAGTTGAGTTAAATGCTTATGCTTTAGGAAAAAATTATCAATTACCAACCTTGGGTTTACGCCTCTTTAATTTATATGGCCCAAGACAAGTACCACAATCACCCTACTCAGGAGTAATCACTAAGTTTATTAATGCGCTCAAAAGCAACATCCCCGCGATAGTTTTTGGTGATGGGAATCAAACTAGAGATTTTATTTTTGTGAAAGATGTAGTCCACGCCTTAGTCAATGCAATGAACAAAGTAACTACCGATGGCGATGTTGTTAATATATGTACTGGTAGCGGAATTAGCATCAATCAATTGGCGTTTGAAATTGCGAAACTTATGGGGAAAAATATAAATCATATACATCATCCTAAACGCTCTTACGATATTATGCATTCTGTCGGCAGCGTAGAGAAAATGCGAGCCCTAGGTTTTACAACAACATATGATTTCTCTACTGGATTGCAAGAAACCATCGATTTTTTCTTAAAGCAATAACCGTAACCGATTTGCTAATTTACACCATTAAATACCCAGAATATGCAAAATATAATCTATACTTCCTATAAGACGAACTGCATACCAAAGGGATATTATGACGCAAATCGTTGCAATAATAGGGGTTGGTTATGTTGGGTTACATAGCGCACTTACCCTCTCCAATGCAGGAATCAAAGTCATTGCTTTTGATATCAATGAACAACGAATTAACGAACTTGCTTCTGGTGTTGACCAAAATATGGAAATTACAACAGTCTATACCCAAAATATTAAGTTCACCCATGACCCTGAACAATTAAAAGAAGCAAACTATTATTTAATCTCTGTGCCAACCCCCATAAACTCCCACAAAATACCCGATCTTCGCCCTTTAAAAGCTGCATCAAAACTTGTGGCTTCGGTTTTAAAAAAAGGAGATCTCGTTATTTTGGAATCAACCGTATTCCCCGGAGCAACTCGTGAATTGTTAATCCCTATTCTTAATAAACGCAGTGGATTAACAAGTGGTACTGATTTCTTTGTTGGCTATGCTTCTGAGCGCATCGTTCCAGGAGATGAGCATTTGACTCAACTCAATACCTCAGTCCGGGTTATCTCAGGACAAAACGAACACGCATTAAAAAAAGTAGAACAGTTGTACCAATTAATTCCCGGAATAAAAGTGCATAGCGCATCAAGTCTTGAGGTAGCTGAATCAAGTAAACTTCTGGAAAACATTCAACGTAGCGTTAATATTTCCCTGATGAATGAATTTGCTCAGATAATGGATAAACTGAAAATCCCATTTCACGATGTCTTAGATGCTGCAAAAACAAAATCTAATTTCCACCCATATACTCCAGGTTTAGTTGGAGGACATTGCATTCCCGAAGACCCATATTACTTAATTTACCAAGCCAGCACCTCTGATTGCATCCATAATTTAATAAGCTGTGCCTATCAAACAAACCAACAATTTTATTATTTTATAATTAATAAATTAACCACGCTGCTGATTAAACAGAAAGTAGTGATATCCAATGCCAAAATTGCCCTTTTGGGTATGAGCTTTAAAGCAAATGTAAATGATATCCGTCACAGCTTGTCAATTAATTTATACGATAATCTTAAATCCATGGGTATTAATGTCCTCGCCTGCGACCCCTTAGTCATTCAGGAAAAAATAGATATGGATTGGATTGATTTAGAAGAACTAGAACATTGCGACGCGATAGTTCTTTGCCAAGCACATGAAGAATTTATTCAAATTGGCGCACAAAAAATGAGTGACAAACTAGTTACTAATGGTGTGTTTATTGATGTTCCTGGCGTCTATGCTCATTCGGAGCTGAGAAAAGATATTCTTTATTGGGGATTGTAGATCTACATATAAAAAACCGTAGCCTTGATTACGCAGGGTGGTACCAAGGCTACATCTTTTTCTAATTTATGAAGCTGATTTTTTAGCTTCATCAAGTAGGCTTAACATTGCTTTTTCATAAATTTGAAAAGATTTTTGCATGTATTCCAGTGCCTTATGACCATTCTCAACAGCCAAATTAATTTGCTTTTCTAATAGCTCTTCAGGCTTTTTAATTTTTGCAAGCTCTTCTGGTTTCATGTAGGTAATGCCCTGCATTGTTTTCATATTTAATCCAGCAATGGCTTGGAGTGGTTCTTGTAACTTCTTAGCCACATCGCTCCATTTTTCAAAATTAGGTTGGTTCATAGTATCCTCCACTATTATGCTGCATTGCACAATTTAATAATAGTACATTATCTCTTTTTTTGTCAATAGATTAACAAATTATTTTTGTGCGCCGCAGCAAAATAATTGTTTTGTCCTAAAAACTTAATTGAGGATAAGTATGTTTTTGGATAAAAATAAAAAAACCGCTTAAATAGCGGCTTTTTAAAGTAGGTAGAAACTTATAATTAATGCTTATCAGATCCGGTTTTTTTAGCTTCTTCAACCAGACTTAACATTGCCTTTTCAACAATTTGAAAAGATTTTTGCATATAATCCAAAGCCTTATGACCATTTTCCACAGCCAAATTAATTTGCTTTTCTAATAATTCTTCAGGCTTTTTTATACTAGCAAGTTCTTCTGGTTTAATATAAGTAATACCTTGCAATGTTTTAACATTTAATTCAGCGATGGCTTGGAAAGGCTCTTGTAATTTCTTAGCCAGATCGCTCCATTTTTCAAAATTGGGTTGATTCATGATATTCTCCACTATTATGTTGCATCGCACAATTTAATAATAGTACATGGGGAACATTCTTGTCAATGCATTAAAAAATTATTTTTTTGCAGTGCAGCATAATTCGGCGCCCCATATAGAGCCACCGTAGGTTGAACCGATCGCTCAACCTGAAGCACCTGCGTGGCTCGAGATCTTGTTGGGCTATAAGACCAACCTATAATTTATAAGCATAAACCTTAACTTAAGGGGAGTAATTAATGAATCGTGTTACGATTTAAATAAAGACTGCCACTGCTGCATCATCGTTTGCATTTGCTGATTCCAGTTTTCAGTAGCTTGAGTATAAGGATTGGTTTGCAGGGGTTTTTCCATAGCCACGAACATCTGCTCCATCATTTTTTTTAGCGATGCATGCATCGGATGATTCGCTAAGGAAATGATCTGTCGCAAAATTGCCGATGATAAAAATTGATTTGCTCCCGCCTCCATCTCGACAATAATTTGTAACAAAATGGTATTTGTTAAATCTTTTCCTGTCATTGAATCTTCAACGGTAAATTGTACCCCATCCACGACATAACGTTGTAGCTCTTCAAGAGTAATGTATTGACTGGTTTCTGTATCATAAAGGCGACGATTTTTATATTTTTTTATTAATCGAGTCATAGCGTTCTCATGAATATTGATATAGTCTGAGTTATCTGTCTCAGCCCAATACTCCATCTTATCAAAAAGTCGTATTGTGAAGAACAGATAACTCGTGAATGCCAACTAATACATATGAAGTCCACCGTTAACACTCAGATTTGCACCTGTAATGTATCGGCTCTTCTCATTAACTAAAAAATCAACTACCCAAGCAATTTCTTCAGGTTGTGCTAAACGCTTTGCCGGAATTTGCTCAATAATTGATTCCAAAATATCAGGGCGAATCCCCTTCATTAAACGAGTATCCACATAACCAGGAGAAATACTGTTTACAGTAATATTTTTACTCATTAACTCTTGTGCCAGACTCTTGGTAAATCCATAAATACCTGCTTTAGAAGCCGCATAATTTGCCTGAGAAAACTGGCCTTTTTGTGCATTTACGGAAGAAACATTAACGATTCGTCCTGATTCGTGTTCTCTCATATTTTCGACAACCTGACGGGTTACATTAAACATTCCATCAAGGTTAACTCGCAATACTTCATCCCATTGCTGTTTTGTCATTTTAGTAAATACCGCATCTCGTGTAATACCCGCATTATTTACTAAAACATCAACATCACCGAACTCTTTTATAATGGAATAGATGACCTTCTCACATTGATCATAATCACTCACATCCATATGTCGAAACGCTATATTTCGGTACCCTGTCTCTCGCAACTCCTCTTCCCAGGCTATTCCATGCTCTTTAGTAGCAAGATCAAGGGCAAATACATGCTTAGAGGATGCATTTAATTGTTTTGCGATTGCAGTACCAATATCACCGGTACCCCCAGTAATTAATACGACGTTGTGACTGTGCATAGGACTCTCTACTGTTGTTTTACCTTAATTAAGCATAGACTTAACTCCCAAGAGTAACAACTTTTGGGAGCTATTCTTTTCTAATTTAGGCGATTACTGCATCAATATATGAAAGGAACTACATGTACTGGCCGCCGTTAATGTCTAAATTTGCTCCAGTCATAAAACCACTGTCTGGGGAAGCAAAAAAAGCAACCGCATCAGCAATTTCTTGGGGACGCCCCAAACGCCCGACAGGAATATTAGCAATAATTGCATCAAGAATTTCTTGTTTAAGGCCTGAGAGCATCGAGGTTTCTATGTAGCCAGGAGATATAGTATTTACGGTAACTCCTTTGCTTGCTACTTCTAAGGCAAGACTTTTGGTAAAACCGAATAATGCGGCTTTGGTAGAAGCGTAATTACATTGGCCAAATTGCCCTTTACGTCCATTAATCGAAGAAATACTAATGATACGGCCATATCCCTTATCCAACATATGCGGAATGACATTGCGTGTCATGTTAAAAACGCTAGTTAAGTTGGCATCAAGAACTTGCTGCCATTGTTCTGGAGACATTTTTCTTAAACTACAGTCTTGAGTAACGCCTGCATTATTAATCAACACGTCAATGCGTCCATAACGCTCCATCATTTGTGCTGTTATTTTTTCACAATCAGCAAATTGCGCTACATCACCATAGATAATGTCGACATCAAAACCTAGTTTTTTTTGTTCTTCTTGCCATTGTTTGGCTTCTTCATGTCGTCCATGTTTAAAATAACAAGCAACTACTTGATAATCTGCAGCCAGACGCTGACAAATTGCACTACCAATTCCTCCGGTACCACCAGTAACGATTGCAACACTCTTAGTCATAAATAACTCCCTGTTATTACTCCAATCATCATAGTACTACTATTCTCAAAAACCTCAAAATACCTTTTCTAAGGCTTTTGAGTATAGAAGAAGTTTTTAGGTAAGCAAATGGATTATAAAAGAATTTTCTCGCATGCTGTAAGTCGGGGCCATTGACCCGACCTACTTTGATTGCAAACTGGAGGAACCTAGCTGCAAGCAACCAGGTTAGAGGAATTAACTAAATTGTTTGAGCAACAGGAACATATCCTTTTAATTGCTGTGCAAACTGCTTGAGCACCTCAAGACCTGACTCTTCAGCCTGACGGCACCATTGTTGCAGCGCGTCAATCAATTCTTTTTGCGTTGCCGCTGTTTTTAACCAAACGTTTTGCAATGATTGTTTGTATGCATAAACAACACGTAATTGCTCACGAGCCTCTAATAAAGCAGACAAACGCGCTTTGGCTTTAGAACTGAGTAAAGAATCTTCACGACGTAATAAACTGCCTGCTCGCGCAAACATCTTTTTCGTTTCTCTACTGTCATCACTGTTAATTCGTTCTTGCTTTAATATCGGGCGAATCACGCCTTTATAATAATTAGACATCACTTGGAAACGATTCGAAATAACTGCTTTTACAGTATCCATATCGACGTGCAACTTACCTGCCTCCATAGCTAACTTTGGTGGTAATTTTTTAACTCGTGCCAAACCCAAGAACGACAGAATACGAATGTACATCCAACCAATATCAAACTCCCACCACTTCACTGAAAACTTGGCTGATGAGGCAAAAGTATGATGATTATTATGCAGCTCTTCGCCACCAATCCAAAATCCCCAAGGAATTATATTGGTTGCAGCATCTCGGCATTCATAATTTCGATAGCCCCAGTGATGACCGATTCCATTAATCACACCTGCTGCATGGAAAGGAATCCACATCATTTGAAGGGCCCAAATGGTAATTCCCGGAAGACCAAAGAAGAATAAATTGATGAAAAACATCAATGCAATTCCCCCGGCAGAATAACGCGAGTAAATATTTCTTTCTATCCAATCAGTTGGTGTGCCATGAGAGTATTTAGCAACCATCTCTCGATCTTTACGCGCAGTACGGTAAAGCTCAGCCCCCTCCCAAAATACTTTTTTAATGCCTAGAACTACAGGACTATGTGGATCTCCTTCAACGTCAGTCGTTGCATGATGTTTACGATGAATAGCAACCCAATCTGCAGTAACCATTCCAGTAGTTAACCATAACCATAAGCGGAAAAAATGGCTCACAACAGGATGTAACGTTAAGGCTCGATGAGTTTGATAGCGATGTAGGTAAAGCGTTACTGCGGCAATGGTAATTTGCGTCATAACCAGAACTGCAACCACATACCCCCAAAAAGACAGGTTTAGATAACCAAAAAGCATAATCACTCCGCGTCTAATGCTAGTTTATGAAAAAGCCACTTCCGTAGGCAAAACACTTCGCTTGTAGCGGTGTTTTACATCAGATCCCTCAAGTATAGTATAAGGATAACACATTTTTACTCATTCCGTTGCAACATTTCGTGATGTAGTCGATAATTAACCTTATCTCATCATATACACATTTTGGAATAATGCTATGAACAATAAATTTCAAGTACCAAAGATCTTTGAGACTCTAATTCCATTTATTATTGCCGGAATTGCCATTGCCTTATTTGTTGGTCTGCTGTTTATGTTTTCCTATGTTGTTATTTGGGGCTTAATTATTGGCGGAACTCTTTGGCTCATATCGGTAGTTAAAGAACTACTTTTTCCAAATACAAAAAAAACAACAACCATTATTAAAAAAACGCAAGGTCGTATCATTGAACATGACGATAAGAAATAATGCCTGAATTACCTGAAGTAGAAACAACCAAAGAGGGAATTAAACCTCATCTCGAAGGGCAAAGCATTCGGAACATTGAGGTCCGTAACTATGGATTTAGAATTCCAGTGCCCTTCGATATTAATGAGCTTTGTGCCCAAAAAAAGATCCTCGCTGTAACGCGCCGAGCCAAATATATTCTGCTCCAATTAAGTGAAGGATATCTTTTAATTCATTTAGGAATGTCAGGACACTTACGCATTGTATCCGACACCAGCTTACCGGAAAAACATGATCACATTACGTTATGTTTAACTAATGGAAAAGCACTGAGATTTTGTGATCCTCGACGCTTTGGTCTATTCATCTATATAGATGAAAACCCCCATCAGCATAAACTACTGACTCACCTAGGCCCCGAACCACTTTCTGAAGCCTTCGATGGGCATTACTTATACCAACGAGCTCAAAATAAAAATAAACCCATAAAATCATTTGTTATGGATAATGAAATCGTTGTTGGCGTAGGTAATATTTATGCTACTGAAAGCTTATTCTTATCAAATATTCACCCTTCCACCCCAGCAAAAAATATTGATGAAACCTCTTATCATCTTTTGGCAAAGCACATTAAATCCGTGTTACAACAAGCGATAAAAAGTGGGGGAACGACACTGCGCGATTTTTATGCCTTTGATGGGAAACCAGGTTATTTCAGCATCTCGCTTAAAGTTTATGGCCGTAAAAATCAACCGTGTATGCAATGCCAACACTCGATCCAAACCGTTATGATCGGAGGTCGCAGTTCCGCATTTTGTCCTAACTGCCAAATATTAGCTCCTGATCGTGCAGCATCTGGGCAATTGTAGCGACTTAAGTTATATTAGCGCCTCATTTAACTTAACCGAATAATAATGAAAATAAACCAGATAAGAACAGCATGGGTCGTTGGTTCCTTGTTTTTTTATACAGCAGTAACCAGTCTCCGCTGTATTGGCAAATACTATTTCGGTAACACCACCCGAGCATGGATTGATAAAACACTTCATCATTGGGTTGATCAATTACTCAATGGTGTGCAGGTAAAGTATAAAGTAGTTAATCCATATAAGGTCCAACCCGAGCAGGGAAAAGCCACAATTATTATGTGTAACCATTCCAGTGCCTATGATATTCCTCTTGGTTTTAAAGCATTTCCTAATCATTCAATCCGTATGCTGGCGAAAAAGGAATTATCTAAAATTCCACTGATGGGTAAAGCCATGCAAGCAGCAGAGTTTCCATTTATTGATCGAAAAAACCGCTATCAAGCGATTAAAGATTTAGCCTTTGCAAAAAAATTAATGGAAAGTGGCATTATTCTTTGGGTCGCTCCAGAAGGAACACGCTCTAAAGATGGAGAACTGGCACCTTTTAAGAAAGGGGCTTTTATTACAGCAATTGAGTCTGGTGCGACCATCATCCCTATAGGTATTCGAGGCGCTAATAATATTTTGCCAGCGCGTACCTTTAATATTCACCTGAATCAGGAAGCAGAAATACATATAGGTAAGCCTATTGATACAACAGAATTTACTATGGATAACAAGGCTGAGTTAATTCAGCAAACTTATGATTCAATTAAAGCGTTAATTGGCAAATAAGGCGATATAACCATGATTTCGCTGCATCCATTAGAAGTAGCCTGGTTGCTTGCAACCGGGTGAACTCCTTAAGTACCTGTCATTAGTTGCAAGTAACTAGGCTACAAATTAAAAAATACCCTCTAATATTTTACCCCATACCCACGAGTGCTAGTGACAACACTAGCCGCTAGTCCTATCGCTCTCGGATCTGAGGCAGCCGTAAGAATATTAGTATCCTTATCCCAAGTAATCGCTTGCATATCGCCATAATATTGTCCTAAAGGCATCAGGGTATACCCCATAGCCTTGAGTGCTTCTTGAATTTCTGGAGAAAAAGTATCCGGCTCAAACTGTAGTAAATCAGGAAGAAATTGATGATGAAAACGCATTGCCGAAACCATGCTAATTGCCCCAAAATCATCGTGAAACACCAATGAAGCAAGCAAAACCATCGTAGCAATACGGCTACCACCAGGAGTTCCTAAAATTGCGACACGTCCAGGCAACTCAAGAAAGGTTGGTGTCATGGTTGATACCGGACGTCTACCCGGGGCGATGCTGTTTTTATCACTTCCCACAACCCCAAATACGTTTAACGCCCCTACTTTAGCGGTGAAATCATCCATTTCATCATTAAGTAAAACACCAGTTCCTTCTGCGACCACGCTGGAACCAAAAATAAAATTAATGGTCATAGTTGCCGCAACACGATTACCCTCTGCATCAATGATTGAGATATGGGTAGTATTGCTTTCCTTAGTAGAACTCTGACTAGATCCTTGCAGCACTTTACTCGAGATTGCTTTATTCTCAGGGATTAATGCTTTTAATTGCTTCGCATTCTCAGCAGAAATCAATTTTTCTACAGGTACAGACACAAAATCCGGGTCGCCCAAAAACTCATCGCGTTGCCAATAGGCCAAACGCATAGATTCAGTCAAATAATGTACCCATTGCACCTTAGGCAGGGAAGATAAGGAATAATGAGATAAAATATTTAACATGGTTAATAAAGCAACTCCACCAGCAGAAGGAGGAGGAGCAGTAATCACGAGCATATTATGATAAGCACCAACTAAGGGTTCTCTAAGCTTCACTTGATAATCGGTGAGATCCGATAAAGCCCATCGCCCCCCCGCAGCATTAACCCCCTTTACGAGACGCTGCGCAATTTCCCCAGTATAAAACCCCTTCTCGCCCTGTTCAGCAATTCGCTTTAAGGTATTCGCTAAATCGGTTTGGACGAAACGCTCACCAATTTCATACGGCTGTCCATTTTTTAAAAATATCGCGGCTGTTGCCGGATATTTTTTCAGCTGCTCAATTCGACCTTCCATCTTGAAAAAATGATTAAGCTGCTTATCCACTAAAAATCCCTCTTGGGCTAGTTTGATTGCCGGGGCTAGCGTTTTACTCAAGGGTAAGCGACCATAATGCCTTGCAAGATAAACCAAAGCTGCGGGATGCCCTGGAATCGCAGCAGCCAAGCCACCATTTAGGGATAAATCCGAAACAACCTCTCCATCTGCATTTAAATACATATCTTTGTGAGCCGCGGCTGGGGCTGTTTCACGGGCATCAATAAAAACATTAGAGCGAGTACTTTCTTGATGTAATAACCAAAAACTCCCCCCACCCAAGCCGGAATGATAAGGTTCAACCACAGCCAATACCGCAGCTGCGGCAACACCAGCATCGAAGGCATTTCCACCATGAGCTAAAATATCTAATGCAGCATTAGTCGCTAAAGGATTAGCCGTAGCTACTGCATATCCAGGGGGATGATTAAGCGTCTGTTTTGCATAGGTATTAAAACCAGAAAGAAAACAACTGAAAACTAGTACCGCAGACCATAAATGCCTGGGTTTTCTTCTATTGAAAATCATTATTCTTTATCTCTTTTTTAATTCCTGAGCGACGCAAGGAGGAACAAATTGAGAAATGTCTCCATCTAAATTCGCAATCTCACGTACCAAACTGGAGGAAATAAACATAGCATGTTCTGATGGTGTTAAAAATATGGTTTCAATATTCTGATATAACTTACGGTTCATTCCTGCAAGTTGAAACTCATACTCAAAATCAGAAACAGCGCGCAAACCGCGTAGGATTACCGTTGCCTTTTGTTCCTGTGCAAAATCGATTAGTAAATTATCAAAGCCCATGACCTGCACACTAGGCAAATCAGCTAAGGTTTCCTGCAAAAGACGTATTCTAGTTTCCAAAGGCAAAAAAGGTTTTTTGGCCTTATTAGTTGCAACCGCAACAATAAGTTCAGGGAAAATTTTCGCAGCTCGTCCTATAATATCCACATGACCATTGGTCACCGGATCAAAGGTGCCTGGATATATTGCTTTTGATTTCATATGATTTAAGACTGATTGCTAAGAAGACCAGTCTAGCGTATTGTTGTACAAAAAACTACAATAATCCTGGTAAAACAGTAGGATGCGGTGCTTTACCAGATCACGGACCGAGGTGAGTATGGATAATTTAAAACGTTTTATTGTGCTTCCTATTTTCTTGTTAACGGCATGTGCTCCACCAAGACCTGCAATGATGCCAGAACAACCAAGCAAAATAGCAAAAGCCGTTCCTAACGAAACGCCAGCAGAAAAACAACATGCAACCGGCAAAGCCGAAACAGTTTCCTCTTGGGAAGTTCGTGGTGCTTTAGCAACCAAAAATAAATCGAAAGGTTGGTCGGCAGCAATGCATTGGGCGCAAAATGGGCCAAGCTCATACCAAATCCGTTTAATGGGACCTTTAGGGGCCGGAGCTGTTCTAATTAATAAAAAAGGGAGCGCAATTACCTTCCAAGATGGCCCCAAAAGAATTACCTCAACCAATGCGGATGAATTATTACTGCAACAAACAGGGGTTAGGCTTCCGGTGAACAATCTTTACTATTGGGTTAGAGGCCTGCCTGCTCCCGGTAAGGTAAGTTCAGAAAAACGTGATGCCGCGAATAATCTGGTTATGTTAAGACAAAGTGGCTATACCGTTACCTTTGCAAACTACACAATTGTAAAAGGAGTCGCCCTCCCTGGCATCGTTCGTTTAGACGGAAATGGGGTGATGGTGAAAGTTGTCATAAAAAATTGGGCTATTTGATTAACGTAGGTTGGCGCTGAATACCGCGAAGCACTATATTCTGAGTTCGCTCAAGAAATTTTGTTGAGCGACACTCAACGCCAACCTCCCATTAAATGAAACTCTTGCGTTCAAATTGAACTAATTTGCCAAGCAAGAACCTACCAAAGATATAAATTTAAAAAATTTATAAAATTTATTGCTTTCAAAGTTGACATGTTAATAAAACCACTGCAAAATACCCCCACATCGCAAGGATGGAAGCTATTATAATTTATGGAAGCTTTTATATAGAATCTGCAATTTTTTAGGGGTGTCGCCAAGCGGTAAGGCACAGGGTTTTGATCCCTGCATACCTAGGTTCGAATCCTAGCACCCCTGCCACTTTCTTGTTGATTCACAAGTAAACAGACAGCAGAAGATAACCTAGAAGGATGCATCCTAGTTGATGCTCAAATAATAATAATATCTTTTTGGCTGTCTTCTGCTATGTGTTTAAGTTAAACGATGAACTAGGTCTAAGGCTTTTTACACATGTCCACAATGATGATATTTGCCGGTAACGCGAATCCGGAACTAGCACAAAAAATTTCCTCCCACTTACAGATCCCCATAGGCAAAGCAACCGTTGGTACTTTCAGCGATGGCGAAACCATGGTCGAGATCCTTGAGAACGTTCGCGGACGGGATGTATTTATTATTCAATCGACTTGTGCCCCATCAAATAATAACTTGATGGAGCTACTGGCTATGGCAGATGCTCTAAGAAGATCTTCTGCAGCCCGAATAACCGCCGTAGTTCCCTACTTCGGTTATGCGCGACAAGATAGACGGGTACGTTCTGCACGTGTGCCTATTACGGCAAAAATTGTAGCTGATATGATGGCCTCTGTAGGAATATGTCGTGTTCTTACCGTTGATTTACATGCGGATCAAATCCAAGGTTTCTTCTACATGCCTGTAGATAACGTTTATGCAACGCCCATGCTACTTGAGGACATTGCCACACGAAATCTGCAAAACATTATGGTTGTATCACCAGATGTTGGTGGCGTAGTCCGCGCTCGTGCTGTTGCCAAACGCCTCGAACATGCGGAACTGGCTATCATTGATAAACGTCGCAGTGGACCTAATAAATCCGAAGTAATGCATATCATTGGTGAACCAGCAAATAAGGACTGTATCATCGTTGACGACATTGTTGATACTGCAGGAACTCTTTGTTCTGCTGCCCATGAATTAAAGAAATGCGGCGCGAAAAGTGTGAGAGCCTATATTACCCATCCCGTTTTATCAGGCCCTGCCCTCAAAAACATTAAAAACTCTCAAATTGATGAGGTAGTAATTACTGATACGATTCCTTTATCAGAAGAAGCACGTGCTTGCGATAAAATCCGTGTAGTCAGTCTTTCAGACATGCTGGCGCAGGCAATGAAACGCGTGAACATAGAAGAATCTGTTAGTTCTATGTTTGCCGAATAATCCCTTTCGTATCGTAGGTCGGGCCCATGGCCCGACGCTTTTCATCGTTTACCGCCAAAATCGAATAGATTAAATCAGCATTACCTCTCCAATCCTTTTAAGAGCTCCGTTGCAAAAGGCTGGAGAACCCGAGAAAAAGTCAGGTCATAGTTCCGACCTACGCTCAGAACATTCCTTTAGTAAGTGTCCTTCGTTGCTTGTAAACAACCCTAAAAAACCTCCGTATTTTATTTACTTAGACACATATTAATAGTCTCTTAATTTATTGCTGCTACAATTAGCGCAGTTAATAAAAAAAGAGAGCACTATGTCTAAATATACCAACCTATTTAGATTTTTCGATAAAGTGGAAAATACATATACGGACATGCTCGAACACATACAGGCAGGATTACGAAAGGAACAGCATCATATTGAGACTAGCTGTGAAGAAGTTAACTTTTTACTTAGGTTAATTTCTGCATTACACCTGAATTCAGATCATGAAGCGAACCCCGTTCGTACTCAGGATATACTGCAAGAAATGTTAAATGGTGGACATCTGAATATGGAAGATGGTGGTAAATTTTATGATGAGCTAGTTAAGAATTTTAACTCCAGCATCAGTAAACGAATCTCCTCTCATCATTCTGTAGCCCAGCAATATTCTCTTTCCTATCCAATCTCAAAAGAGGTTCTTTTCGGTGTAACCGAGGATGCTGAAGGTAGGAAAAGAACGTGGATGCAATTTGAAAAGCATAACACTAAAAACTTACTCAATATTATCCTACATCTTATTGATTATATTAAGTACCGAATCACTGGGAAAAATATTGGGCCTTTTGGCTCCTCGGAGCATACTGATAGCAATCCATTGATTGTTACGAAAGGGCCAGGAGCAAATTAAGCACTTCAACTAAGCGAAGGATGTCATTAAATGTAGGCTGGATAGTCAAGCTCAGCCTCAGAATAGCGCAAACGCTTTTACCAGACTTGATGGTCAATTGATACCAAAATATGGCTCAAATAAAAAAAGGAGCCTTAGCTCCCTTTTTTATTTGATCCAGCGTAATTAATCACGCGTACCAACATATTTGTCATCAAAATAACGTCGTAACTTAGTTCTCAATGTTCCACGACTAATTCCCAGCATAATTGCAGCTCGTGACTGATTGTACTTACAGTGTTCCATTACTGCTCGAAATAAAGGTGTCTCAATTTCTTCAAGTACAAACTGGTATAAGTCAACAGGATCAGTTCCCTTAAGCTCTGAAAAATATTTTTGTACTGAATGTGTTACGCTCTCGGCCAGTGAAGCGGTGTTATCCACTACTTCATTACTGATTGTTGTCATTATTATTAGCTCCTCCTTTTAAAAACAGTATATTACCGAATCAAACCGTGTCAGACAAGGGTCGAATTGAAAAAACTACGTTAAATCAATATAGAATAACCAATACTGGAGCCCGTAATATCCCAAAGTTGCTGAAAAATAAAAAAGGGGAAATTGCAAATACAATTTCCCCTTTTTTAAACAAAGCAGATTCGAATTAAAACTTCAACATCGAGTCATTAAATGGCTTACCATTCACAGTAAATTTACCCTGATCTAAGCTTACCTCAATGAAATAATCAGTGCCTTTTTCGACGATTAAACCCGCCTGTTTCAGCGCATTTAATTGCTGATCAACTTGCTGCTCTACCGATGGCTGTGCCGCTTGTGCAGGCTGTTGTACCGCAGCAGCTTGTCCTGGTTGTTGAGCCGCCGGCTGAGCACCCAACTGTTTCGCAATTGATGGTTGAGCATTAGGTTGTTTCGCCATTTGTTGGGCTACTGTCTGCTTCATTAATTCTCTTACGGTAGCAGCTGGAACACTCAATTTGGCATTCCCACGAATTTTTTGCATCAATTGGAATGGATTAGCATTTTCATCTTTAGGTAGAGAAATAAGCAAAGTACCATCAATTATGCCTTCAGGTAATTTGAAATTGAGCTTAGAAATTTCTAACTCTGCCCCTTTGTTGAATAACTTAGGTAGTTCAGGAAGTAAAGCAATCATTGCTTGTTGGCGCTGTTCTTCAGTACCATTTTGCATTGTATTGGCTTGCTGGTTAATTTTCGCTAATACATCCGCATCAAGATTTCTTACCGATATATTGATTTCACCTGGACCATAATTTTGTGCATTTGCCAAAACTGACTTAATGGTCATAGTAAAGCTTGTGTTAAATAAATGCTGTTCAATATCGCTCTTTGATTTAAAGAGTAATTCTGAAACTTCGAATATTTTTTGTCCTTTAACCTGGATATTAAACTCAGGCAAAGTGAAGTTTGCATCACCTAAATACAAGCCAGTATCTGTTTCATGTAAATCATAATCACTAGAGACTTTGCCCAAATCAACTTGTGCATCACCTTTAGCAAGATGAACCCCATCAACAACCACCGTACCACCAACTTTTTTCATTCCAGGAGACATTGTTGTGGTCGCATTCAATCCTAACCAGTTAAAACGGCCACCGTCTTTAGAGGTCAAATTAAATGTAGGAACATTAAAATCCAAGGTGCTTTGATTAAAATAATTCACAAAAATACTTAAGTCTAATTGTGGCTTAGTTGAATCAGCAGTGAAGTTCGCATTGAATTGATCAACATATTGTTTAGGGAATGGGAAAACAGCTTCAGCATATCCAAGTCCAAATCGTACGGAGTTATTAGCAAAAATAACTGGACCATGATGAATCGTTAAAGGCATTTCCATGGAATAATCTTGTGCCGGAACAGTTTGTGCAGCGCCATCTACATCGGCCACATGTTCAGGAATATGTAGTTGCCATTGGATCTGAGCCTCTGAGCTAAATAGGCCGCGATTATATTGCTTAATCTCTGCTCGCAATCCATTCGATTGGTCAATTACCTCAATATTCTTTCTGATTGTTTTTTCAGTAAGAATGCCCATACCATAATATCCGCCTAGAACCAAAGCGGCCAGGATAATTATTAATCCTGTCAGTTTTTTCATTATGCTCTCCATGTTAGTAATTCGAAATGCAACATAAAGTATAACAGTAAATAGTCTTATTGTGCGACAAACTAGTGATTGAAAACAAAGAAAAAAATTGAACAATAGGCAGAATTACTTGCCCTCATGAACGACCTTGTGCAATCCGATTTTTTGCCGTTTAGGAAGAACCCAGGCAAATAACTGACTGTTGATTATGTCTCTACCGAGACAGACCTACTCTATACTCCTACGCCACTGACAAGCCGTGCGTAGGAAGATGTGACGAAGAAGCAGCCGCAACGTGAAAGAAATTATGCGTGCTCAACAGGCTTGCAATAAGTTTCTTTAACCAGCAACGCCAAGATAAGTGCGATGAAAGAACATACTGGCAATATTTTTAAACCGGCTTGGAAGTCAGACAATAGCAGAGATTCTACATTGTACGCACGCGCGCCAGAAACCATGTCGACCAAACGCCCAACCAAAGGCTGTAAGGATGCACCAACAAAAATTGAAATCATATTCGTAAAGGCAATTGAAGTACCAACCACGTTGCGATGATGAATTTCCGTTGATACTGCATAGGCAATAGCAACCCCAGTATTAGTCAAACCGAAAAGAAAGAAAATAAAATAAGCGTAGTTTTGACTTAAAGACGGGCTAAATACATAGATAGAAGTCAGTACCATTCCGCATAAAGCAGAAATGATCATTAAGGGTTTACGACGCCCCATTTTATCAGACAGCCACCCAGAAATTGGGCCGCTAATTCCCCAGCCAATGAAAATCAAACCGGTTGCAAAGGCAGCAGCATGAGCCCCCAAACCATGACCAAACTGTAAATAAGCAGGTCCAATTGCCTCGCCAATTATTGCGGTAGGCCCAAATAAAAACCCTGCATATAGCGCGTTAATCCAAGTTTGTCGGCAGAATAAAATGATTTTTAAGCTTTGCAAAATGCTAATCCGATTAATCGAATGCGAATCACTGCGATGTCCCGCTGGAGTATCTTGAACAAACTGATAAAGAAGACCTGTCAGGGCAATAAATAAAAAGGCGATAATAAGCATACTATGACGCCAGCCTACATTACTTACTAAAAAGGATACCGGAGCTTCTCCAGCCGCAGCTCCTAACATCCCTAAAGATTGAGTTAAGCCGGCTAATAATCCCAACATGGTTGGTGGGAACCAAGAAGTAGCCAATCGCAAGGAACAGATAAACGCAAATGCCGCACTAAAGCCTATGAGCATTCGACCAACTGAAGCCATAAGTAACCCATCAGCTAGGCCAAAAACACAGCAACCAAAAGCAGTGACCAGAGACATCACGGTTAACAACCCTCGTATACTTAGGCGATCAACGGTCAGCCCCACTGGAATCTGCATGAGTATATAAGGAATATAGAACGAAGCAGTTAAAATACCGAATCCAACCTCGCTGATGTTGAACTCCATTTGTAGATAACGGTGCATTACGCCTGGTGCAACACGCGCCATGTATTCGGAAAAATAAAAAGCAGCTGCTAGCCCCCAAACTAACCAAGCCCTCCCTAAATAACTCTTGCAATTATAGATATCTACTTTAGCATTATGCATTTTGTTCATAAATCTCTACTCAATAAAGCCCTAATTCGCCTTGTTTTATAAACATAAGCAAAGAATTATTGCTGGGCTAGATACTCCAAAAAAACTCCTAATTACCTGATTCATGGTAACTTTGCTCTAAACCCCCATTACATTCAACAATGTAGTTATCAGATTATCTGAATTGTACAAAGTCACAAATTTCCGTAGATCAGGCTACAAAGAATCAGCGCGTCTCTCCTCAGAATAACTGAAATTATCCTAGGATTATACTACTGCAACCATTTATTCAGGGTAATCGTATCTCAACTCCATAAAATATTATTGACAAATTTCTAACTAATTGACCTATTACTGCTTTTTGAAAACAGGAACCATGAAATAAGCCAGTATCTACCAACACTTTAAAGGCTTAAAAGATCCTCGGATAAATCGTACTTTAAAATATCAATTAATCAATGTTATTTTAATTGTCTATGCGAAGATGGGCTTAGATAAAACACTTTTGGGATTTACGTAAAGAGCGGTTTAAACAGTTTTTTTGATATGAAACATGTTGTACCACAATCAATTTATGAGTTGGGTAGAAAAACTAGCAGCAAAGTTAAAAAACATGGCGATTGATGAGAACAACTTCAGAGCTACACTAAGCCTAACCCAAAACGTCAGAGTATTATATGTAAATATATAGTGTTGTGTTAACAAGCTCATGTTGAGGCAGTAAGTTGTCGCGGACAAGTCATCGGAAGGTATAATAACTATTAACAATATAGCTAAGTTACTCAATTTGTTCCAGACAAAGGTAGTGTTTAAATAACTGTGTCATCTCTTTTAACTTGTTATAATTTAACACTTAAAAGAGGTGCATATGAGTAAGAAGACAATCGATTTATCGAATTTTGATTTCAACGAGTTCAAATCAGAAGCATTAGCGCAGTTAAAATCAGGACAATCGCTCACAGGAAAAGACGGAATCATTAACCCCTTAATTAAAGAGTTATTAGAGTCTGCCTTAGAAGGAGAAATGGATTCTCATATGACGGACTGCTCTGAGACAGGTATCGTCAACCGTCGTAACGGTAAAACGACTAAAACGATTAAATCGACCACTGGCGTTTTTGACTTGGAAACGCCTCGAGATAGGGATGGTAGTTTTGAGCCTGAGATAGTCAAAAAACGTCAAACAGTACTCAACGAGTCACTCGATAATAAAGTCTTGGCACTTTATGCGATAGGCATGAGCTACGAGGCAATAAGCGAGCATTTATCGGAGATGTATGGATTAGAAATCTCCAGCGCTAAAATCAGTTTAATAACCGTAAGCTCTTACCGCTGATTACTGAATGGCGCAATCGCTCCTTAGAATCGGTATACCCCATCGTATTTCTTGATGCCATGCACTTTAAAGTACGTGTTGACAGCAAGGTCATCAGTCGAGCCTTTTACACGGTTCTCGCTGTTAACTCAGAAGGTAAAAAGGATATTCTAGGACTCTATTTATCTGAGGCAGAAGGCGCTCGTTTCTGGCTTGGTGTCTTAAATGACCTTAAGGCTCGCGGGGTAGAAGATATTCTTATTGCCAGCATCGATGGGCTTAAGGGATTTCCTGATGCCAACCGAAGTATTTCCTCATACTGAAGTGCAGCTTTGTGTTGTTCATCAAATTCGCAACTCATTGAAGTATGTGGTCAGCAAAGACCAGAAGGCCTTTATGGCTGATTTAAAACTTGTTTATAAAGCGTCAAGCAAAGACTTAGCGGAGCATCATCTGCTTGAGCTGGAAGAGAAATGGGGAAAAAAATATCCTGCTGTAATAAAGTCTTGGAATAATCACTGGGAAGCTCTATCACAGTACTTTAAATATCCAGAAGAGCTCAGACGTATCATTTATACGACCAATATTGTCGAAGGTTTTCATCGACAAATTCGCAAATACACTAAAAATAAAGGCGTATTCACCAGCGAAAACGCCCTTATCAAACTCATTTACTGTGCTGCTCAGAAAGTACTGGAAAAATGGAATCAGCCCATGCACAATTGGGCGCTTATCGTGTCCCAACTACAAATCTATTTTGAAGACAGACTAACTTTGGGGCTTAGATAAGCAATGAGGTGACACAGTTAAATGAACACTCTCCAGACAAATAATTTAACGTTAACTTAATAGATACCATAAGTTATAGTATTAAGTGGTTACTCAAAGCAATAACCTTTCAATATTCGCTCTTTATCTGCTATATATCTGGGCTAACGCTCTAATTTTATTTTTTAGCCCTTTATTTATTCACTGATTTCTTTCTTTTAGTGAGGAATCGCCTTTACTCACCGCAGGTCTTCAACAGACTCCAGTATGATTTTTTTAATTTCATTTGCTTTCTTCATTATATTGCCATGATGACAATCTAGTGTTACGACTTTTATTTTTTGGGCTGAAACTTTTTGTATATTATTATCTTCAATTAGACACTTGTATTTTTCCAATCTCAGGTGATGAGCATCGCTAAATGTATTATTAATTTCCAGGGCCTTAAACAACGTAATGTTAGTATTGCTCAACCTCCCAGAAATTTCATTATAACTTATCGATACTTCTGCATTATATGCATCACACATCCTCTCAACATCCTGCTCATCCAAATTCTGTCTAAGCAAGTAGTTTTTAAATTCCTCATATGAATTATCATCAAATGTATCGATTATATCTCGCAAGCTTTCATCATAATACAAAACCGTATCCAGTAAAAAAACATTGATCTTGTTAAATCCTTTCTGTTCAAGTTTGTACGCCATTTCTAACGCAATTTGCCCCCCCAAAGACCAACCGCATAAAAAAATCTCTTGTGAGAAAGGAAATAGTTGATTGACTTCCTGAATATAGTAGTTAGAAATCTCTGCTAAATTATCAATTTTTTCCTTATTATTCATATTATAATTATCCACCCCAATAGATTGAAATTGACAATCTAGCAAGTCGGCTAAAGATTGATATACCTCGCAACCAGATGATGCTGGGTGTACAAAATATATAATTGGCAAAAAATGGTTTTTAGTATTAAGTTTCTTGATCAATGGATTTTTATTTCTATCTCCAACGCAACTGTTCACAATATTTAAAATTGTTTTTTGACTAAAAATATCAGAAACAGATATATTCATTTTTAATGATTGGTTCATTCTTGCGGTTAGTTGCATTCCTGAAATTGAATCTCCTCCCAATCTAAAAAAATCATCAGTAACTCCTACCTGATTAATCCCAAGAACCGTTTGCCAAATAAAGCACATTTTTCTTTCCAAATCAGTTTCAGGAGCAATAAACGGGATATTTTTGATAGAGAAGTCAGGTGAAGGAAGACGTTTTTTATCCAACTTTCCATTTCTTGTTAGAGGTAAATTAGCCATAAATATAAATGAAATGGGAATCATGTAATCAGGCAAATATTTAGACAAATGGTCTCTCAAAATGTCTTCGTTGATAAACTGTTTACTTACATAATAAGCAACTAAACACTTGATATTTCCTTGAGGAAGTGTTCTTTCCTTTGCTAAGACAACGCTTTGAAATATACCATCATAAGTTGATAAAGCTTGTTCAATTTCGGGTAACTCAATGCGATATCCCCTAATTTTTACTTGTTCATCAATCCGGCCTATGATTTCAATATTACCATCTGAAAAATACCGAGCTAAATCACCTGTTTTGTATAGCTTCAGATTTCGATTCTCATTTAAATCTTCAGCAGTTACAAAAGGATTAGGTATAAATTTTTCTTTTGTTAATTCAGGACTATTTAAATACCCTCTTGCAAGACCAACACCACCAATATATAACTCTCCAACAACTCCGATTGGATTAGGGTATAGATTATTATTCAATATATAAACTTTAACATTACTTATTGGCTTTCCAATAAGTAAATTTTCTGATTTTTCTATCAAGTAGCTCGTTGTTAAAATAGTCCCCTCTGTAGGGCCATAATTATTAATTATTTTATACTTATTACTGTAAACCTTTTTTAGAAGTTCGCCAGACGTATGTATAACACGCAATGTTTCATTGGGTTTATTAAAAAACTCCTCGGCTATTTTAGTTGGTAAGGATGCTGTTGTAATCTGTTGTTGGTGCATCCAATTATTTAGCCTTTCTGGATCATAGCGAATATCCGCAGGTACTATATGTAATGATGCTCCATAAATGAGATAAGGAAACACCTCTGATGCAAAACCATCATAACCAAACTTGGCATAGACACTTACTCTATCCGTTTCGTCAATGTTTAAATTAAATTGACTTTTGCAATATACACATAGGTTGGTTAATGAATGGTGCTCTATTTCCACACCTTTGGGATGACCGGTTGAGCCGGAGGTATACATTATATAGGCTAAATTATTGCCGGAAACGCACAGTTCAATATTGGTATTTTTTTCTTCAATAAAAAGATTCTTATGATCTAGGTTAATACATATTATATTGCTATCACTAAATCTTTCATTAAGAAAAGATTGTGTAATAATAAATCTTACGTTCGTCTCGTTTAATAATGCCTGTAGCCGCTGTTTAGGTAGGTTAGGATCGAAAGGAACAAACGCTCCTCCTGATTTTAAAATCCCCATAAGTCCAATGATCATCTCAATAGATATATCCATTGAAATCGCAACATGTGTCTCGGGTTTAATACCAAGAGATTGAAGATAATGCGCTAGTTGATTAGCTTGCTCATTTAATTGCTGGTAATTAAGCAACTGCTCTTTATAAATCACTGCCAATTTATCTGGAGTCCTCTCTACCTGCTCTTCAAATAATTTATGGACTGGTTTATCAAATGGATAAATTTGTTCTGTTTCATTCCACTCATACACAATTTTATTGTATTCTTCAGGACTTAAAATATTGCAGTCGCGTGTCATTATATCCAAGTTTTCAGACATTTTTTCAAGGACAATTTGATAATACAAAGCTAATCGCCTGATTGTTTCATGATGAAACAAGCTTGTTGCACCGCTGATAGTACCTTTTAAGGTAGATCTACCATCATCAACAAACAAACTCAAATCAAATTTGGCAATCTTGTAATAGTCTTGCAGCTCGATTGGTTTTAATAATTGCTCCATAGCCTGCGGAATGTTAACACGCTCCATACCAAACATGACCTGAAAAATAGGGTGCCTTGATTGGTCCGGTTCAATTTTCATACTGGATACAAGTTTATCAAAGGGCAAATCCTGATGCCGCTGCACATCAATTATTTCATGATAAACCTGTGTTATAAATTCATCGATCGTCTGCTCAGGTTTTAATTGCACTCTTATAGGTAAACTATTAACAAAAAATCCAATTAAATCCTCCAATTGCTCATAATGCCTGTTCGCAAACGGAGTGCCGATAATCAAATCGTCCTGACCCGTATATTTTGAGAGTAAAATGTAAAACCCACTCAACAACACTGCATATAAAGTCACACCCTTTGATTTAGCTAATTGTCGAAGCTTAAAAGAAACATCTTCACTTAAAGTAAAATTAAAGCTCTCTCCACGATAATCAATTACATTGGGTCTGGGGGAGTCTGTTGGTAAATCTAATGGCTGATAACCAGCCAATTTACTTTGCCAATAGCTTATTTCCTGCCGCAGCTTAGCTTCTGTCAAATAAGCCCGTTGCCATACGGAAAAATCTTTGTATTGAATAGAGAGCGCAGGTAAATCAACCACCAAACCATTTACATCCTGTTGATAATATTGGTTTAACTCTTTCATCAAGAGTTCGATAGACCAGCCATCAAAAGCAATATGATGAATAATAATCAACAAATACCTACGACTATTTTCATCTAGGGTGTACAAATATCCTCTAACTGGATACTCACGCTCAAGGTTAAATGGCGTATTAATGGCCTTATCCATCCTGGCAGATAATTCTCGCTCACTAATTTGTTCTTCCATAAGCGGAAATGATGCAACCTCCTCTACTTGCTGATAACTCACGCCTGAGGGGGCTTGAACAATCAGAGTCCGAAAAATCTCGTGGCGAGCTACAACAGAGTTCAGTGCGTTCTTTAATGAAGATAATTTAATTGACGAAGTCAACTCATAAGCAAATGGAACATGATAAGCATTTGTGCCTTGTTCATATTGCTCAATAAACCATAATCGTTCCTGAGCAAAAGAGAGTACAGCTCGGTTGCTTCTTAAAGCGGGGATAACCAAGCGCTGTTCTTTTGTGGCAAGTACTTTGCTCAGGCCATCAATGGTTTTGTAATAAAAAATATCAATAACTGAAATTTTTTTATCAGTTAATTGGCTTATCTGGTGAGACGCCTGTATCGCCAAAATTGAGTTCCCACCCAGCCTGAAAAAATCATCATGAATACCCACACGTGGCAATCCCAAAATGGCTTGCCAGATTGAGCACATCCCTTGCTCAAGTTCTGTTCCGGGGGCCACATATAAAGCGCTTTCCATCGTAACATCAGGAGCTGGCAATGACGCTCTATCTAATTTACCATTCAGAGTTAAAGGGAAAGAACTCATCGATACAAAAACATTAGGGATCATGTAATCAGGAAGTTGCTCAGATAAATAACCCCTTAACTTGACTTCGTCTATATCTTTGTCGCAGGTATAATAGGCTACCAGATATTTATACGTACTCTCGCTGGCCCGTTTCTCTCTCGCCAATACCACGCTTTGCTGAATACCATCATAAGATGATATAGCATGCTCTATCTCACCAGGCTCTATTCGGTAGCCTCTTAATTTTATTTGATTGTCCTTGCGACCTATGTATTCAAGGCTGCCATCCGATAGCCATCTTACTAAATCCCCTGTTCTATATAATCTGGTATAACCTTTGACACTATCTGACTCGGTAGCAAAGGGATTCAGTATAAATTTACTCTCGTTCAACTCAGGATTATTTAAATACCCCCTGGCCAAACCAGCTCCACCAATGTATAGCTCGCCTACAACTCCAATGGGTACAGGTTTTTTATGTTTGTCTAGAATATAAACTTTAGTATTAGCTATAGGATAACCAATTGAAATGGGTAGATTCACCCTAGAAGAAAATTTCATTATGGTAGTATCAATAGTATTTTCTGTAGGCCCATAAGCATTAAAGAGTAGCGCATCGATATGTTTAAAATAGCGATGCAAAATATCAGAATTTAATGCCTCTCCCCCAGAAATAATATATTGCAGACTACTACAGTCTAATTTTTTATTATTGGAAATATAATCAATAAAAACACTAAGTAATGATGGCACAAAATTAATAATATTAATTTTGTGCCTAACTACTAACTCCACAAGAATTTCAATATTAGTTTGCACACCAGAGGGAGCAACACACAATGTGGATCCAGTTAACAATGGCAGGAAAATATCCTCTATTGAAACGTCAAAACCACACGAGCCATAATACAAACAACGAAATTGTGCTGTTAATGAATAATATCTTATCAAACTCTGTATCTTGCTACTGATAGCACAATGTTCTACCATTACCCCTTTTGGAAAACCGCTTGTACCTGATGTGTACATCACATAAGCCAAATCGGATATTCGGCTGTAAATCGGCAATTTACTTTTGGCCTCTAATTGATAAAAGTTATCATCTAGAAAAATCAGTCTTGTTTTATAGTATTTATTTGTCTGTAATTGATTAATCAAATAAGAATGGGTCAGAAGGAAAATGCTGTTTGTATCCTCTAACATATATACAAGCCGTTCAGTAGGACACTTCAAATCTATAGGCACATATGCGGCGCCAGCTTTTAGAATTCCAAGAATAGCAATAATCATATCCAAAGATCTGTCCAGGAATATGGCTATCAAGGTATCTTTAGGGAGTTCATGAGCTTCAGATTCCATTTTATACTGTTGTCGAATGTACCTTGCCAACTGATTTGATTGCTCATCCAGCTCTTGATAAGTTAATTGCTGCCCTTCAAACATTACAGCAATATTATCTGGTGTTCGAGCCGCCTGCTCTTCAAATAACTGATGCAGAGTTTTGTCAAAAGAGTGCTCTTTATCAGTAGCATTCCACTCATACACTATTTCGGTATATTCTTTAGAACTTAATACCTCATATTCCAGAATTGGTATACTGGGATTGTCTGAAATTTGTTCTAAAATCCATTTATAATGTTCCATGAATCGCTGAATTGTTTCTTGTTTGTATAGGTTTTTTGCATAATCGATCCCCCCCCTTAAAGCCGGATGACCATCATCAACAAACAAACTCAAATCAAATTTGGCAATCTTGTAATAGTCTTGCAGCTCGATTGGTTTTAATAATTGCTCCATAGCCTGCGGAATGTTAACACGCTCCATACCAAACATGACCTGAAAAATAGGGTGCCTTGATTGGTCCGGTTCAATTTTCATACTGGATACAAGTTTATCAAAGGGCAAATCCTGATGCCGCTGCACATCAATTATTTCATGATAAACCTGTGTTATAAATTCATCGATCGTCTGCTCAGGTTTTAATTGCACTCTTATAGGTAAACTATTAACAAAAAATCCAATTAAATCCTCCAATTGCTCATAATGCCTGTTCGCAAACGGAGTGCCGATAATCAAATCGTCCTGACCCGTATATTTTGAGAGTAAAATGTAAAACCCACTCAACAACACTGCATATAAAGTCACACCCTTTGATTTAGCTAATTGTCGAAGCTTAAAAGAAACATCTTCACTTAAAGTAAAATTAAAGCTCTCTCCACGATAATCAATTACATTGGGTCTGGGGGAGTCTGTTGGTAAATCTAATGGCTGATAACCAGCCAATTTACTTTGCCAATAGCTTATTTCCTGCCGCAGCTTAGCTTCTGTCAAATAAGCCCGTTGCCATACGGAAAAATCTTTGTATTGAATAGAGAGCGCAGGTAAATCAACCACCAAACCATTTACATCCTGTTGATAATATTGGTTTAACTCTTTCATCAAGAGTTCGATAGACCAGCCATCAAAAGCAATATGATGAATAATAATCAACAAATACCTACGACTATTTTCATCTAGGGTGTACAAATATCCTCTAACTGGATACTCACGCTCAAGGTTAAATGGCGTATTAATGGCCTTATCCATCCTGGCAGATAATTCTCGCTCACTAATTTGTTCTTCCATAAGCGGAAATGATGCAACCTCCTCTACTTGCTGATAACTCACGCCTGAGGGGGCTTGAACAATCAGAGTCCGAAAAATCTCGTGGCGAGCTACAACAGAGTTCAGTGCGTTCTTTAATGAAGATAATTTAATTGACGAAGTCAACTCATAAGCAAATGGAACATGATAAGCATTTGTGCCTTGTTCATATTGCTCAATAAACCATAATCGTTCCTGAGCAAAAGAGAGTACAGCTCGGTTGCTTCTTAAAGCGGGGATAACCAAGCGCTGTTCTTTTGTGGCAAGTACTTTGCTCAGGCCATCAATGGTTTTGTAATAAAAAATATCAATAACTGAAATTTTTTTATCAGTTAATTGGCTTATCTGGTGAGACGCCTGTATCGCCAAAATTGAGTTCCCACCCAGCCTGAAAAAATCATCATGAATACCCACACGTGGCAATCCCAAAATGGCTTGCCAGATTGAGCACATCCCTTGCTCAAGTTCTGTTCCGGGGGCCACATATAAAGCGCTTTCCATCGTAACATCAGGAGCTGGCAATGACGCTCTATCTAATTTACCATTCAGAGTTAAAGGGAAAGAACTCATCGATACAAAAACATTAGGGATCATGTAATCAGGAAGTTGCTCAGATAAATAACCCCTTAACTTGACTTCGTCTATATCTTTGTCGCAGGTATAATAGGCTACCAGATATTTATACGTACTCTCGCTGGCCCGTTTCTCTCTCGCCAATACCACGCTTTGCTGAATACCATCATAAGATGATATAGCATGCTCTATCTCACCAGGCTCTATTCGGTAACCTCTTAATTTTATTTGATTGTCCTTGCGACCTATGTATTCAAGACTGCCATCCGATAGCCATCTTACCAAGTCTCCTGTAAGATACAGCCTTTCATATCCAGGTTCTTTGCAAAAAGTATTTAGCATAAATTGGGTTGCTGTCTGGGTTGGATTATTAAGATAATTTTCAGCCAATCCATAACCAGCTATAGCTAATTCTCCAACCTCCAAGATTTTAGCTAAAGATAATGTCTTATTTAAAACATATGCTTTCATATTAGCTATTGGTCTGCCAATGGGAATTACACTCCCCAAATGGATTTTTGAAGGCACCTGGTAGAAAAGACTGTCTCCTCCTCCTTCCGTTTGGCCATATAAATTTAAGAAAATGCAATTTGGTAAAAGAGACGTTACTTTATTTGCCAAAGCGGAAGTAAGCTTTTCTCCACTAATCGAGCAAATTTTCAATCCAGTCAATTTATTAATTTCTTGATAACAATTCTTTAATAACATCTCAAGATAAGAGGGTACAACAACAAGGCGAGTTACATTATGCTGAACCAGGCTATCAATGAATTTTCCAGGCTCTAGAATTAACTCTTCTGGAATGATAACCAGTTTAACTCCTTGTAATAAGCAACCCCAAATTTCCCAGGAAGAATCAACAAAAACTAGAGAGGTTTTTTGACACCCAGTTTCATCTTTTGTAAACGGATAATGTTTCCACATCCAAAAAAAACGATTTAATCGATTCAAATGGGAGCTGCAAACTGCCTTGGGGTGACTTGTTGTTCCGCTAGTATAAAAAATATCGACAATATCTTGTACCTTAGCCACGCTTTCAATATTTACGTCTGGGAAATTTAAAAAATAATTTACGTTATAATTAACAATTACGTTCGGATAACTATTTAATTTATCCTGAAGAAATGATGTAGTCACAAGAAGCATCGCGCCACTGTCATTTAATTGATACTGCAAATGCTTGACAGGAGATCTTGGATCCAATGTCAAATAGGCCGCGCCTGTCTTTAAAATTGCGAGTAAAATTACTATAAGATCAATGTTTCTATATGTACAAACGCCTACATAACATCCAGGCCCTACTCCTTTGGTCAGCAAAAAATGAGCAAACCTATTGGCACGTTTATTCAACTCATCAAAAGTCAATTTCTCATTTTGATATATTAAAGCAATTTCATGAGGAATTTTTTGAACGATATCTTCAAACATTTGGTGAATACAACGAGTAATATTGAAATTATGCTGCGTTTCATTCCAATGAAAAAATAAGCGTTCCTCCTCTTCGTTAATGATTTCGCTTAACACCAAATTGTTCATAATAAATTAAATGCCGAGCTGTTTATTAAGAACGCTGCCATCAAGTAGGTATTGAGGTTTACAATATGTTTCCTTTATAAAAAACGTAATGAAAAAGCAAATAAGCAATCCAACCAGCAGAGTGGCAAAAGCTATTTGATACTCTTGTACCCCAAGAGCATGTACATTATTAAACAGGATATCTGCTCTCAATTTATCAAGTATAAACCCTACGATAGGTATCATAGCTGCCCCAATCATTACAGAGGCCATATTCGTCACTCCTAAAGCCATGCCAGTAAGTTGCCGTGGGTTTATTTCAGAGGCTAATGCATAGGAGACAACGATACCACTATTAAAAAATCCGTATAAAAAAAGAATGCCCGTATAAACTGTGGGGCTTAGTAACTCATGCATAGACAAAGAGCCACCATAAATAATGATAGTTAAAAAGATAAAGCATGCTATAGCACTTACACGCATGACTATCAAACGATTCTGCATTCGATCAGAAACCCATCCTAAAATCGGGCAGCCTATCGCCAGACCTATAAACATCATCCCTACTTCATGCCCAGCCGCTTCAATCGATATGCCTTGGCATCTACTGAGAAAGCTAGCTCCCCATTGCTCGCCGAAGCAAGCGCTCGGAGCATATAAAAGACCAATAAATAAGCAATTCAACCAAGATTGTGAATTGGATAAAATTAATTTGATGGATTGCCAAGTGTTCACTTCATGATGTGCATTGGAATTTTTGAGGGCAATTTGATTATATTTATTGTTAATAAATATAATCATAAGCAGTGAAATCAGTAAAAATAAAACGAAAAAACCATACATACTAGCACGCCAACCGAAAGAATGGTAGATAGCAGCCATGGGGCCTTGGCCGACCATAGCTCCCAGCATTCCAAATGCCTGGGTTAATCCGGCGAGGAAAGCGAAACGCTCAGGCTTAAACCAAAGTGAAATTAATTTCAATGTACCAACAAATGCAAATGAAGCACCAAAACCCGTAAGAAATCGGCTAAAAAAACCAATATATAAATTATTCATCTCTGCAAAAATAAGTGCACTTACCGCGCAAATTACTGAGGCCATAATAAGCAGCCATTTGGGGCTAAAACGGTCGACCAAGATACCAACCGGTATTTGCATGCTAATATAAGCATAATAAAAACATGCAGAGAATCCACCTATTGCAAATGCAGTCGCTTGAAATTTCTCCATAAGAACCGGGGTCAGAACGCTAGTAGAAACACGAAGAACATAATCAATAAAAAAGAAAAAAGCGCCTAAAAACCATACTACATAAGGCTTTCCATAATTGACCTTTCGTAAAGTCATATTTACCCTCTTAATTACAAATTAAAATACATAAAAACATACTACTGCAAATCATAAGAAGATCATTTGATATTAAATAACTAATTAATTATTTGAAATCGTTATTTTTACATCATGTCAACACTAATTGACTATTAAGAAAAAACTGACCTCTTCCAAAAATCAGAACAATGCCATATGTTATAATATACGTTGAACACGAAATAAATTTATTTTAACAACAATCATCCAAGCAAATATTATTTATATGCTGAAAAGAGTAGAACTAGAGTTGATAAGCTCCATTATAAACCAATTGATCATCAAACTTAAATATACTGTGACTCATCATCATATCCAGATGGAATGTATCATCTGCTTTCCCGCCTAACCCAAAATGTATCCCGCAATGTTTTTCTTCAAAACTGGCATTTTTACCAAATAGTTTTTTTATTCCTTCATTGGTACCTATTCCAATTTCATGAATTTGAAGATGATCTTCTGAATACTCAAAAAAATAATTTAAATCATTGCTTAATTCAATATTTGAGCTTGAAAATGATTCTACTTTACTGTTTTTAAAAACAAATTTTATGGGATCTTCTATTACTCCATATTTTAATCCAATAGGAATCATAGAAAGAAATGAACCTGTAAAATATAAGACCCCGTTAATTCCGGGCGAATATGAGGCGATTTCTCCCGGTATTATTTCACCGTAAGTAGTGCCATCAATACTTGTCCACGGATTGGTCTTTGCAAGATCGACAGTTACGTTCGTTCCAATATTATCGGTGATAGTCAATATTTTTGATTTTTCAGCCAGGCTAATTAAACTCTTATTTAACGATTTAATACGCTGTGGATTTACAGAATAAATATCAGGAAACTGCTCATACATATCATTTATGAAAATGACTTTTAAAGGGTCTTTCGAGAAATGCTGTGAATAAGCCTGCATTTCTTTAGAAAATCCTGGCTGCAAGTTTTGCCGTGTAAAATGGTCATAGAAAAATAAAACTCTGTCAGCTTCAGAGTAACCATCAATTATCTGTGATTGATCCTCTGATATGTCATAAAATCCGAGCACATCAAACTCGTTCATAAGTGAAGGGCGAAGTTCGTTAATAATTGAATGATATTTTTTTTCATATGCAACAATTATCTTATTACTTTTTTCATTAGGTAACTGATATTTTAAATAATAACTGAAATTGACACATGATGACTGATGATTTGAAATTCGATCCAAAACATTTACTCCCAAACACCCCGCTAAAACTTAACTTTGTCGTCCCCAATCAAAGATTTGCGGCAACTATTCAATAACAATATAAGATTGAGATACCAGTGAACTATTTGATGTTATTAACTTTCTCAGTTTACTACTCATACGTACGGTTTGATACCAAATTGACAAATCCATGCTTTTCTCCAAAAAATACCTAAACTAAGAAAATTCCCCCTAGTATAAAGTTAAGAGGGACTCCTGCCAAAATTCTAATCATTAGATATAGGAATGTCAATCAGACCATGAAGCAGTCTCATCTAAATTTCATAAAATATTACTGAAAAGAACTCTAACTAATTGACCTATTTCTGTTTTTTGAGAACATTAATTATGAATAAAATCAGCATTCACCAACACTTTAAAGGCTTAAAAGAGCCTCGAATAAATCGTATAAAATATCAATTAATCACTGTTATTTTAATCGTCTTTTGCGCCATATTGTATGGCGCGGAAGATTGGGTTAGGCAGGAACTTTCCTGGATTTATATAAAGAGGGGTTTAAACAGTTTTGGATATGAAACAAGATGGTACTATCTAGATGCATTTAATCGCGTGTTCGCTGTTTATTTCAACTCTTGCTATGTAATTTAAAATCAAACATAAGCACGTCTCATCTCGTGGTAAAAGCTCTACGTTACTGAGTGCAGAAAAGGGAGCAAAATAAAGCTCCCCCTAATTTTTAAAAAACTTTAAGACCATAGAACGCATTCTTGCTGTTTCAGATGGATTAAACTCTTTATAAACATCACTACCGATGTTTAAACACACGGTAACCTGCTCACCAAGCCCTTTGAGTAAATCAACTCCGGATAATTTAAGTAAGTTAATTTCAGTGGCAATTTCCTCAGCCCATGCATCAAGATAAGCTTTCTCAGTGAATACAGGAAGAAATAGCTCATTCCCCTCTTGAAAAAATAATACCCGAGGCTCTTCGCCTTCTGTATGTTTCTCTACAGGGATAATGAAGTTGGCTTTAATAAATTCCAGATAGGCTTTATTGGCTTCTTTTGAAGCTCCAGCAGTATTAAGCGCTTCTTTTATGGCATTGTCGAGTGCATTCATCAGAGTGATTTGATCCGGTAAAAGGCAAATTATAACCAAGTCTACCGCTGATGAATAGCTCTCAACTGAGTTAGTAGCCTGATTAGGCTACTAACTCAAATAATTGATAGCCAACGAACGCAGAGGCGGCTATTGCCCCACTGATTTCAATTACCAGTGATAAGAACCCATGCTTTTGGCAATATTGCTGATCGTTTGCAGCTATTTCTGGCTCTAATGAATCTTCTTCTTGTGAATACGCACTAATATCAAATAAAGGCTCATCACCAGATAACGCATCCCACCATCCTTCTAACCAATGCTCGGCTTCTTTAGATCCCTTAGGAAAAGGATTATCTTCCTCTGCCGCATAAGCTAACGCACACTCATATCCTAAGGCATAGCTCTCTTCATGGCTTGGATGATCAATGTTAAAACGTAATTTAATATGTGGTAGTAAGGCAGTAATGTCGTTCATGATTGTACCCTCAATTTATGTATCCTGTATGTATTTTCCCAAGCTCAACTGTGATACTCCAAGTTGTATTATTATTAAAGCTGTGTGCAATTCTTTATCTTTTCATGTCGATAATTTCTGCACTTAAAGCAATTTTACGACTTTAAAATACTAGTAACAGCCAAATTAGAAACCTTTACTCATTTTTGACAATTTCTTCAAAAACTATGTACTTAATTCTGTTTTATGATTTCTATATATATAGATGCAATTAGCAGGCCAACTTTTTTATTTTATGAAATTATTTTTTAAGATATTGAATAGTAGGGGTTTTATCTGAGTATAGGTCAGGCCCATAGGCCGATATTTTCCAATTGCTCTGAGCATTAAAGCCTCTGTTCTGCCTCCGGCCATGGGCCCGACCTACTCGAAGCCTGGAGGCAGCGAAGCGAAATCCGAGAATTTATGGAGACGGCGAATTCCTTAAAGTGAATCGACAGGCAAAATTACGTTGCCGACAAATTTTGCCGTTAGGGTGCCAGGCGATGGTGCTGCCAGCGTCCTTCTTGCCGGTAGTAATGAATTCGATCGTGTAAACGGTTGTCTCTTCCTTGCCAAAACTCAATCTCTTCAGGGATAACCATATACCCCCCCCAATATTCAGGTCGCAATACAGGTTCCTGCCCATATTGTTGAATTAAATCGTTTAATGATTGTTCCAACATTTCCCTGCTGGAAATTTCATGGCTTTGAGGTGATGCAATCGCGCTAAATTGGCTTTTTATGGGTCTTGATGAAAAATAAGTATTGGATTGCTCCTGGCTTACTTTCTGTACGTGCCCTCGTATGCGAACTTGTCTAGCCATTTGTGGCCAATAAAAATTAAGTGCTGCGTAAGGTTTATGTTGCAGCTGGATTGCCTTGCTGCTTTGATAGTTAGTGTAAAAAACATAATTGCCATCCTCCAAACCTTTTAATAAAACAACTCTGGAGTCAGGGTGGCCATTGCTATCTACCGTAGCAAGTACCATTGCAGTAGGATCATTGGTTTCATTTTTTAAAACATCGGCGAACCATAAGTGAAACTGTTCAATCGGATCATCAGGGATATTCTGGTCTTGCAGTTTTAATTCACCATAATCACGTCTTATATCAGCAATACTTCGAAAATTTGTCATGGTGTTACATCCATTTTGAAAAACACTGTTGCCTGGATGGGTTAAGGAGCCTATTTATTGCTGTAGGTTGGGCCGATGGCCCAACCTACAGCTCAAGATACCTTACCAGCCAGTTACCTCTGCAATTGCATCGCCTAAATCGGCAGGAGAACGAACAGTTTTTACGCCAGCAGCTTCTAGCGCAGCGTATTTCTCAGCGGCAGTACCTTTACCACCAGAAATAATCGCACCAGCATGGCCCATACGCTTACCCGCAGGTGCTGTAACACCAGCGATGTACGATACAACCGGCTTGCTAATATTAGATTTAATGTATTCAGCAGCTTCTTCTTCTGCAGAACCACCAATTTCACCAACCATAATAATCGCTTCAGTTTGTGGGTCTTTTTCAAATAAAGCTAATGCATCGATAAAGTTAGTTCCTGGAATTGGATCGCCACCGATACCGATACACGTACTTTGTCCAAAGCCTTTATCAGTAGTTTGCTTAACGGCTTCATAAGTTAAAGTACCTGAACGAGAAACAATACCTACTTTACCTGGTAAATGAATTGAACCTGGCATAATACCAATTTTACATTCACCTGGAGTAATAATTCCTGGGCAGTTTGGTCCAATTAAACGAGCTTGAGTATTGTTCTCTAAGTAAACTTTAACCTCTAACATATCAAGAACAGGAACACCTTCAGTAATACAAACAATTAACTTAATTCCTGCATCAGCGGCTTCAATGATAGAGTCTTTGCAAAATGGTGCTGGAACATAAATCACTGTTGCATCAGCATTGGTTGCTTCTACCGCATCACGCATTGTATTAAACACAGGCAAGCCTAAATGTGTTTGGCCACCTTTACCTGGGGTCACCCCACCAACCATACGCGTTCCATATTCAATTGCTTGCTCTGAATGGTAGGTTCCTTGCTTACCAGTAAATCCCTGGCATAGTACTTTGGTTTCTTTATTAACTAATACACTCATTGTTGACCTCGAAATTTAGTTTAAGCCTGCAGACTAATGCTGCAGGCAATCGCTCTATAGCAATCAATTAATTAAGCAACAGCTGCCACAATTTTCTTCGCAGCATCAGTTAAACTGGTCGCAGCAATTACGTTTAAATCACTCTTATTTAAAATGTCAGCGCCTAATTGAGCGTTATTTCCTTCCAATCGAACGACTACAGGGATCTTAACATCGACTTCTTTTACTGCAGCCAAAATACCATCAGCAATAAGGTCGCAACGAACGATACCACCGAAAATATTCACTAAAATACCTTTAACTTTATCGTCAGATAAAATAATTTTTAATGCTTCACTAACACGCTCTTTGGTTGCACCACCACCTACGTCCAGGAAGTTTGCTGGCTCACCACCGTGAAGCTTAATCACGTCCATAGTCGCCATTGCCAAGCCTGCACCATTAACCATACAACCAATTGAACCATCAAGAGGAATGTAGTTTAATTCCCAATCACTAGCGCGGTTTTCACGCTCATCTTCTTGCGATGTATCGCGCATGCCTTTTAATTTTGGTTGGCGGTATAAAGCATTGCCATCAATATTGATTTTTCCATCCAGACACAGTAATTGTCCTGATTTAGTAACAACTAATGGGTTGATCTCTAATAAGCTTAAATCACATTCAACAAACATTTTACCCAAGCCCATCATTAACTGAGTAAATTGTTTGATTTGGTCATCTTTCAGGCCTAATTTAAATCCAGCTTCACGACCTTGAAATGGCATAACACCAACTAATGGGTCTACAACTACTTTGAAGATTTTCTCTGGAGTTTCTTCAGCTACTTTTTCAATCTCAACGCCACCTTCAGTAGACGCCATAATGACTACACGGCGTGTTGCTCTATCCACAACCGCACCAAGGTATAATTCACGATCAATGTCACATGTTTCTTCGACCAATACGGCATTAACCGGTTGTCCATGCGCATCTGTTTGATAAGTTACCAGACGAGTTCCAAGTAATGCTTTAACTGCTGCAGCTAATTCATCACGGTCAGAAACTAATTTAACACCGCCCGCTTTTCCGCGGCCACCCGCATGTACTTGTGCTTTAACAACCCAACGTTTCGTTGATAATTGAGAAGCAACTTGTAGTGCATCTTCAACTGTATAAGCTACTTGGCCATTTGGTACAGGTAAGTTGTAGCTAGCAAATAATTGTTTGGCTTGGTATTCATGTAAATTCATTGCAATTACCTTTATAAAAAAGCAAAACCCGCAAACACGGGCTTGCTGTTAATTGTGATTATTAAACATTAAGTAAAAGACGAGCAGGATCTTCCAATAACTCTTTAACACTCACCAAGAACTGTACGGAATCTTTTCCATCAATTAAACGATGGTCATAAGATAAAGCGACATACATCATTGGACGAATAACAATCTCACCTTTCTCAACTACAGGTCGGTCTTCGATTTTATGCATACCAAGAATACCTGTTTGTGGTGGGTTAATAATAGGCGTTGCCAATAATGAACCGAACACCCCACCATTAGTAATGGTGAAAGTACCACCTTGCATTTCTTCCATAGACAATTTACCTTGTCGCGCGCGGCTGGCGGCATCGTTAATTGCCATTTCAATTTCAGCCATGCTCATTTGATCTGCATCACGGATCACGGGTACTACTAATCCGCGTTCAGTAGATACGGCAATACCAATATCATAGAAGCCATGATAAACCACATCTTGGCCATCAATAGATGCATTCACTGCAGGAAAACGCTTTAATGACTCAACCACTGCTTTAGTGAAAAACGACATAAAACCAAGTTTAACGCCATGCTTCTTCTCAAAACCGTCTTTATATTGAGCGCGCATATCCATTACCGCTTTTAAGTTAACTTCGTTAAAGGTAGTTAACATCGCGGCATTATGTTGCGCCTCTAGTAAGCGCTCAGCAATTTTTGCTCTTAAACGAGTCATTGGTACACGACGCTCTTCACGAGCTCCCATTGCCGCTACTGGGGCAGGGGCTGATTTGCTGGCTGCTGGAGCAGCTTTACCACGATTGGATTCAATATAAGAAAGAACATCGTCTTTGGTAATACGACCGTCTTTACCACTTCCTGGAATTTGACCTGGTTGTAAATCATGCTCTGCCATCATACGACGTACAACTGGACTGGTTGATTTATCTTCATGAGCACTAACCTCAGCGCTGCTTGCAGCAGCTTTTTCTTCAGGCTTAGTAGTCTCAGCAGCCGCAGGAGTTGTGGCACCTGCAGTGATTTTTGCTAGGAGTTGGCCCGAAGTTACAGTGTCTCCAGTTTGGAAAAGAATTTCACTGAGCACGCCGTCAGCAGGAGCTGGTACCTCAAGAACTACTTTATCTGTTTCCAGATCCAATAGATTTTCATCACGAGTAACTTTATCACCTACTTTTTTATGCCAAGCAGCTACAGTTGCATCAGCAACCGACTCAGGCAGTACAGGTACTTTAACTTCAATGGACATGGTTATACCTTCTTATTTTATTAAATTCATTTAAGAGAGCGCTGCCTGGAGCAAACACCAGACAGCAATAGTCTAAAAACTATCCTAACAACGCTTGTTCAACTAATGCCAATTGTTGTTGTGCATGCAAGGCGGGACTACCTACGGCTGGTGCCGCAGCAAATTCTCGTCCTGCATACTGCAATGATTGCTCAGGGCGTAAACAATCTTTCATATTATGCTGAGAAGAGAACCAAACACCTTGGTTTTGTGGCTCTTCCTGACACCAGACTACATCTTTAGCATTTGGATACTTATTAATCTCGGCAATAAGTGCTTTTTTAGGGAATGGATACATTTGCTCAATTCGTACAATCGCAACATGATCCAAGTTTTTATCACGACGCATTTGTAATAAGTCATAATAAACCTTTCCACCACAAAGCACCACTTTCGTTACTTTTTCTGCATCTAAGGCATCAATTTCCGGAATAATCGTATGGAATTTGCCTTTAAATAAGTCTTCTAGAGGTGATACAGCTAACTTATGACGTAATAAGCTCTTTGGTGTCATCACAATCAATGGTTTGCGGAAATCACGAATCACTTGTCTTCTTAATAAGTGGAAGATCTGCGCCGGGGTAGTTGGTGTACAAACCTGTATGTTATGCTGCGCACAAAGTTGCATGAAACGCTCTAAGCGTGCAGATGAATGCTCCGGTCCTTGGCCTTCGTAACCATGGGGTAATAACATCACTAAACCACTTAAACGACCCCATTTTTGCTCACCAGAGCTAATAAATTGGTCAATAACAACTTGTGCACCATTAGCAAAGTCACCAAACTGAGCTTCCCAAAGCACTAAATAGTTAGGCTCGGAACAAGCGAAACCGTATTCAAATGCCAATACTGCTTCTTCAGATAGCACGGAATCAATGACAGAAAAACCACGACCATGTCCATTCGAAATATGCTCTAAAGGTGTAAATGAGTCACCGGTTTCAATATCATGTAATACAGCATGGCGATGTGCAAAGGTTCCTCGGCCACAATCTTGACCTGACAAACGAACACCATAACCTTCTTGAATTAGACTTGCGTAAGCCAGAGTCTCTGCATAACCCCAGTTCATCGGTAATTCACCTGCAGTCATCTTGTCACGCTCACCTAATAAACGTTGTACTACGGGATGCAAAGAGAAACCTTCCGGCAAATCATTTAATTGCTTGGTGAGTTTTTGTAAGTCACCTTTAGTAATGGTGGTATCTGCTTTATCAGTCCACTTGCCATTAATGAAAGGACTCCAGTCCATCGCGTATTTACCTTCGTAATCGCCATGCACTAGGTTAACTACGGGCTTACCTTGATCGAGGCCGTCACGATAAGCATCAACGAGTTGCTCTGCATCTTTAGCAGTTAACAAACCTTGTTGAATTAACTTTTCTGCATACAATTCACGCAATGGGCGCATGGATTTAATTTTCTTATACATTGCGGGTTGTGTTACTGCGGGTTCATCAGCCTCGTTGTGGCCGTGACGACGATAACATACAAGATCAATAACCACGTCGCGATTAAATTTCATACGGAAATCAAAGGCGATTTGGGTGGCAAACACAACTGCTTCAGGATCATCACCATTCACATGGATGACTGGCGCCTGAACCATCTTAGCAACATCAGTACAATAAAGTGTAGAACGAGCATCCAAAGGATTGCTGGTCGTAAAACCAATCTGGTTATTGATGACGATGTGGACCGTACCCCCAGTTGAGTAACCACGGGCCTGAGAAAAGTTAAAGGTTTCCATCACCACGCCTTGACCGGCAAAAGCAGCATCCCCATGAATTACCACAGGAACTACGGAATCTTTCTTCTCTAAGTCATTACGGCGATTTAAACGTGCACGCACCGAACCCTCAACTACTGGGCCGATAATTTCTAAATGAGATGGGTTAAAGGCTAGAGCTAAATGCAATACATTGCCTGAAGCTGTTTTAATATCAGAAGAATAACCAAGATGGTATTTCACATCCCCGGTACGCTCGTATTTAATTTTGCCTTCAAATTCCTGGAAGAGCACATTAGGTTCTTTACCTAAGACGTTCACTAATACGTTTAAACGTCCACGATGTGCCATCCCAATGATCAATTCTTTTACATTATCCTTGCCAGCGCAATTAATAATTTCTTTCATCATTGGGATTAAAGAATCTCCCCCTTCTAATGAAAAGCGCTTTTGTCCTACATAACGAGTACCTAAGTAACGCTCTAAACCGTCAGCGGCAATTAAGTCCTTTAAAATTTCCATTTTTTTTGCGGCGTCAAAAGTAGCGCGTCCACGTACAGATTCCATTTTCTTTTGTAGCCATGAAGTTTCTGCAGTGTCAGAAATGTGCATGTATTCGATACCAATGCTACCACAATAGGTTTCGCGTAAAGCGTCATAGATTTCATTTAACGCCATTTCTGGACCGTTAAAGGAAGTGCCCGCAAAGAACTTGCGATTTTTATCTACGTTGGTCAAATTATGATAATTCAAATCTAAATTAGGGACGACTGGGCGCTCAGTCATTTCCAATGGATCGAGGCTTGCAGCAAGATGCCCTAACGCTCTGAAATCATTAATTAAACTAGCCACTTCATATTGGTGGCTATCTCCAGATTGAACAACATGAGCAGCCTTCTTGTCCGCATTCTGCAAAAAATATTCGCGAATATCACGATGAGATAGCTCTTGATTAGAACCATTAACCTTAGGTAAGGCGCTAAATACTGCTCGCCAATCGGCAGGAACCGAATCAGGGTCAGCAAGATAATCTTCATAAAGACTATCAACGTAAGCCATACTTCCACCAGACAAGTAGGAAGAAGCCCATTCATTTTGCAGATTGGAACTGCTCATTATCGTTCTCCAAAGGGTGTAGCTAAAGGTTTATGTAACGACTCCACCCCTTCGTTATCGAAGGGGTAGTTACTGAATCATTACTGCGATTAGGTTTCCTGTCTCAACATTTGCGTGCGAATTTCTGCAATCGCTTTAGTTGGGTTGAGTCCCTTCGGGCAAACATTCGTACAATTCATAATGGTACGGCAACGGAACACACTGAATGGATCTTGTAATTTTTCCAAACGATGATTTGTTGCAGTATCGCGACTGTCTGCTAAAAAACGGCGGGCCTGTAATAATCCTGCAGGGCCTACAAATTTCTCTGGATTCCACCAGAAAGAAGGACATGAACTGGTGCAGCATGCACACAAAATACATTCATAGAGTCCATCAAGTTGTGCTCGCTCTTCCGGAGATTGCAAACGTTCTTGAGCTGGAGCGACCTGATCATTTTGTAAATAAGGTTCAATACGCTCATATTGTTGATAAAACTGAGACATATCAACTGCTAAATCCCGAATCACTGGGAAGCCAGGTAAAGGACGAATAACAATTTTATCCGTCTTTAACTGAGAGACGTGAGTAATACAGGCCAAGCCATTGGTTCCATTAATGTTCATACCATCAGAACCACATACCCCTTCACGGCATGATCTTCTGTAGGTAATGGTAGAATCCTGCTCGTCTTTCAAACGCTCAAGTAAGGTCAACAACATCGGATCGCTTTTAGCCGGTATCGTTAACTGATAATCTTGCATATAAGGCTTAGCATCCACATCAGGATTATAGCGATAAATTGATAAAGTCAAATTTCTATTATCTGACATTCTGATATATCCTCTTTAGTAAACGCGTTCTTTCGGCTCAAAAGGCGCAATATGTTTAGGTGATGCATTAACCGGACGAAAATCGATTACTTCACCTTCCTCAAAGTACAGTATGTGTTTAATCCAATTGGCATCATCACGCTGTGGGTAGTCTTCACGACTGTGTGCTCCACGGCTTTCGGTGCGAACGATTGCAGAATGTGCTGTCGCATAAGCGGTAGCCATTAAGTTATCTAACTCTAAAGCACTCACACGATCGGTATTAAAGACCTGACTTTTATCTTCCAGCTTCGCATGCTTCAAACGCTCACGTAATGCTTCTAAACGTTTTAAGCCAGATTCCATAACTTCACCAGTACGGAATACACCGAAATCTTCTTGCATTACGCGTTGCATGTCAGCACGAATCACCGCAATGCTCTCACCCTCTTTAGATTCATTCCAACGGTTGTAACGAACCAAAGATGCAGCAACGTCTTCATCACTGATGTAAGCCATATCAGGTAAATTATTGGATTGCCATAATTCTTCAACATGAATTCCAGCAGCACGACCAAACACGACTAAGTCTAATAAAGAATTTCCACCTAAACGGTTAGCCCCATGCACAGACACGCAAGCACACTCACCTACCGCGTACAAGCCTTCGACAATATGTTCTTCGCCATTCGATTTACTAATAACCTGACCATGCACATTAGTCGGTATACCACCCATACTGTAATGGCATGTTGGTACTACAGGAATTGGTTCAACAATTGGGTCAACACCGGCAAATTTCATCGATAATTCGCGAATTCCTGGTAAACGCGACATAATCAAATCCGCACCTAAATGATCCAACTTCAACTTAACGTAATCAACACCGCCTGGATCAAAACCTTTGCCTGCACGCATTTCTAAAGACATAGAACGGGCAACTACATCACGTGACGCCAAATCTTTAACTCGAGGCGCATAACGCTCCATAAAACGCTCGCCATCTTTGTTAATAAGATATCCGCCCTCTCCACGACAACCTTCGGTGACTAGAGTACCAGCACCAGCGATTCCTGTAGGATGGAACTGCCACATTTCCATATCTTGTAATGGAATGCCGGCTCTTAATGCCATACCAAAACCATCGCCTGTATTAATAAAGGCATTTGTAGTCGACTGATAAATACGACCCGCACCACCAGTAGCTAAAATACATACGCGGGATTGGAAAAATACCACCTCACCAGTTTCAATGCTCATTGCCGTAACACCAGAGATACGACCTGCTGCATTTTTAACGAAATCTAAAGCATACCACTCACTAAAAACGTGAGTTTTCGCTTTTAAATTTTGTTGGTATAAGGTGTGAAGTAAGGCATGCCCTGTACGGTCTGCAGCAGCACAGGTACGAGCCGCTTGCTCGCCACCAAAATTCTTAGACTGTCCACCAAACTGACGTTGGTAAATTTTACCATTGTCCATGCGTGAAAACGGTAAGCCCATATGTTCTAATTCATAAACAGCTTCTGGGCCTGTTTTACATAAATACTCAATACTGTCTTGGTCGCCGATGTAATCAGCCCCTTTTACAGTGTCATACATATGCCAACGCCAATCATCTTCATGCGAGTTTCCTAAAGCACAAGTAATACCCCCTTGAGCTGAAACTGTATGTGAACGCGTTGGAAATACTTTAGATAAAAGTGCAACTTTTAAACCAGAGTTTGCCATCTGTAGTGCAGCGCGCATTCCAGCACCGCCAGCACCAATAATTACTGCATCAAATGTATTCCGTGCAATAGCCATGCTTACCGCCCCCAAAGGATCAAGAAGCCCCAAATCAATTGACTAAGGAGCCATAAAAGAACCAACATCTGTACTGATAAACGTAAAACAGTACATTTCATATAATCGGTAGTTACTGTCCAGATACCTATCCAGGCATGCAACGTTAATGCAAACAATGCTAAAGCAGTTGCAATTTGCACCACTGGATTGGTAAATAAGCTATGCCATTGTTCATAACTCAATCCCGGATGCAACAATAAAAATCCAAAAAAGAAAAACACATACGCAGCGAAATATACTGCTGTAACACGTTGAACTAACCAATCTTTTAACCCATTGCCTGTTAAGCTGGTGACATTAGTTACCATATCCAGAATCCTAGTAAAATTGACAAAATAACGGCAAAAACTATTACTAAAACAGCAGTACGCCGACCAGCACTAAGATGCTCACCAAATCCCAAATCCATAATCATATGGCGGATACCTGCGAGCACGTGATAAATCAATGCAGCCCCAAAGGCCCATAAGATCAACTTATAGCACGGATGTGTTAATAATGCCTTCATCTGAGCAAAAGTCTCTGCTGATTGCACTGACTGACCAAAAATAAACAACATTACTGGCAATAATAGGAATAAAACCACCCCTGAAATCCTATGCAATATCGATGCGATTGCCATAGGGGGAAATTTTAAACTACCCAAATCAAGATTAACGGGTCTTTTTTTGTTCACTGTTAGTTTCTTCCTTAATTTGAAAAGTTAGATAAAGGACGCACGAATGCGAAGTATAGCACTCTGTTTTTATCACGCAAGATTAAGTCATAATGTGTGGAGATATAACGGTTTAAATGATTAAAATTTAACCGGAATTAGGGGAAACAACCCATATGCTTGCGTAGCCTGGTTACTTACAACGAAGATTTTCGCTTAAGAGGTCATGTTATTAACCACGCTCCTGGCTGGAAACAACAAATGGCACTTACTTTCTCAGTTATTTGGCTAATGAGCTTATAAAAATATGCAAGACCGAATTACCGTGGTTAAACCAAGGTAATTCGAGAGTGCGAAAAAGATGAGGGCGGTTCTTAAATCTTCATACCAGGAGACTTATGTGGTTGTTTAAAGGTTGACCGTGGTGCCTCTGGAGGGTAACCATATTTTTCGGCATTTTGTTTTACAATTTGCAGATAACGCTCGCCCCAAGCACCTGGGTCGAAGTTAGTAACAACTACGTTATAATTCAAGTTAATAATTGATTCAAAAGCTTTTCTTTGTGATAACAAGTGCCCACCAAAAGCAACTTGTACTTCAACTTCAGTACTCACGCCTCCAGACTTCAATCGCTCTACCAGAATGTAAATCATTTTTTCTATGGTATAGAATAACTTACACATGGACATGCCTGAATTAATCATGTCTTCGCCTTTCGAGGTCGAGAGTTTTGAGCCATAGTCATGAATATCATAAACAAATTCATACTCCTGAGTCCCTGGTATAAGTTCCGGTTTAATCACTACAGGCGGAGATACAGGTGGAATAGTAGGAGAAATAATATAAAGGTGGAAATCAGCCCAGTGCCACCAAATCTGATAAACCCGCTCAACTAAGGCGACGGGATCATTAAGATCAGCTTCCATTTCCAATTTGCGCACATCAATGCTGCGCTCTTCGGGCATATTATCTAAAGGATCAATGTTACTTTCATCTGGTTCATTGGCCATGTATGAGTACCCAATGTAATGCTTCTGTTTATGATTATATATTAGCCCAAATTTCAAGAATGAGCATCAAAGTTGAATTACATAGTGGTAAAAAAGATGTAAAAAAACAATAAAAACAGTAATTAGGCCGCAAAGTATGTCGTCAAGACAAAGATTATGCAGCCCGTATTAGCCCAGCGTAATACGGGTGTGAAGCCTAATTCATACTGTATTACGGGCTATGCGGTTTCAAGCCAAAATTAAAAAAGCCTTGAAGGATACATTACGCCTGATATTGATAATATTCAGGTGCGTTGATACGACATTTAAAACAAGTACTCTGACAATTCGCTTTTTCCTGGCATTTACGAATTACCCCTTTTTTAACCCAAAGATCCAACATTGGCTGTAAGGCAGGTAAATCCAGGTGAAACTCACGAGTTAACTGTTGTGTGCTGACCACTCCCTGGCGGCAAATATAATCACGTATTTGCAATAACATTTCGCCCTCCCATTATACGTTTATTGAAATACCATAAAGTTGGAATCAAGAAAAACATCAGTATGGATATCCAAAGCCAATAGAAACCGTGTGGCGAATGCTCAATAAATTTGGCTCCCTGATAAAACCCGACCGCAGCCACATAAGCAACAACAAAGGACCAAATAACCGACATCCACATATATTTTTTATTTGCTTCCTGACGAATAACCGCCATTGTGGAAACACATGGAATGTATAGGAGAACAAATAACAAATAAGCATAAGCTCCAATTTGTCCATCAAAACGCTGAGCCATAATGCCATAGACTGACTGCGATACAGAATTATCAGCAGCACTCGCTAATACAGGATTTGCAAAGGCGCTACCTAGTTGTGATAAATTTTGTGGTACAGACCATAAAGCAGCCTTAATACCACTCCAAAAATCAAAATGTGCTGCAGCAATTTCACCTAAGTGTCCTGCTTGTGCATAAAGAGAGTTTAGCGTACCAACCACAACTTCCTTAGCTAACATTCCCGTTAATAAGCCCACCGTCGCCGGCCAATTGTCTGGATGAATCCCCATTGGGGTAAATATAGGAGTAAGCCATTGCCCCATTATCGATAATAAAGATTCGCTATTTCCCTCAGTAGCATTAATACCACTACCTAAGGTCATTGCATTTAAAGCACCTAAGATCACGCAGATGGGAATAATTAATTTACCTGCACGCAGAACAAAAAAACGAAGCCGCATGGCGGTTTCTTTGAACAAGCGGCGTATTGACGGTTTATGATATGCTGGCAACTCTAAAATCAGTGGTGAAGAATGCCCTTTAAGCATGGATTTACGTAAAATAAATCCCGTGAGAATCGCCATTAAAATACCAACCAGATACAACGAAAATACGATATTTTGGCCGCCAGAAGGGAAAAAAGCAGCAACAAATACGGCATAAATGGCCAAGCGTGCGCTGCATGACATAAAGGGGCTCATCATAACCGTTAGGAGGCGATCGCGCTCTGAGTCTAAAGTACGAGCAGCCATAATTGCAGGAACATTACAACCAAAGCCAACAATCATGGGTACAAACGATTTACCCGGTAATCCCAACACACGCATGACTTTATCGACAACAAAAGCGGCTCGAGCCATGTATCCAGATGTTTCTAATAAAGATAAAAAGAAAAACATAGCAGCTATTACTGGAATAAAGGTTAACGTGGTATTAATCCCCTTTCCAATTCCATTTGCCAGAATGGCAATGAGCCAGTTTGGCGCATGAATTTGTTGCATTAGCCAAGCAACCCCTTGCACAAAAATGGTATCGGTACTGATATCAAAAAAGTCTTGGAATGCTCCGCCTATGTTGATAGCAAATAAAAACATGAGGTACATCATGCCAAAAAAGATTGGCAAAGCCCAAAAACGATGCAAGACAATACGATCTAGCTTAGCGGTAAAATTCTCACTCGCATCACTACGTTTTTTTTGCACAGCAGTAACTAACTCATGAATTTTCTGATAACGAGCATCTGCCAATAAAACATCAAGCCCCGAATCGTTATTGTTCAATGCAGATAAGGCCTGAGTTACCCGCTCATTGACCAAAATCACATCGCCCTCAGCTATTCTTCGTGAAAAATAGTACGCGAGTGCTTGGCTATAACCTTCAGCGATTAAGGCCTTTTCTATCTCCATTAAGCCTTGTTGTACTGAAGATGCTAAAGGAAGACTCCAAGGCAAAATGACTTGCGGTACTTTAAGCAAAGTCTGTTCTAGAGCAGCTAGCCCTACTTTTTTATGTGCCTGAAGCGCAATGACCGGGCAACCTAACTGCTGTGCTAAAGCATTCACATCAATGGAAATACCGCGCTGCTCGGCAATATCAATCATATTTAAAGCAATAATGACTGGTTTTCCCAGCTCTAAAATCTGGCTGGTTAAATATAAATGGCGCTCTAAATGGCATGCATCAACCACATTAATAATGCAATCTGCCTGCATAGTTGCAACAGATTGGGCGGCAATTTGCTCATCCTGACTCACACCACCCGAGTTAGCCACTAAAGAGTAAACTCCCGGTAAATCAGTGATGTTAATTAATTGTTTTCCTATAGAAAAAGACCCCGTTTTCTTTTCGACGGTAACGCCCGGCCAATTACCAATACGCTGATTATCACCAGTTAATGCATTGAATAAAGTGGTTTTGCCACAATTCGGATTACCTACCAATAAAACATGGGTCATATACGCTCCAAAATCAATTGGCTTGCCTCTTCCTTGCGCAAAGTCAATGCGGTGCCTCGTACTTCAATTTGGATGGGGCAGCCTAAAGGCGCCATTCGGACAACACTAAATTCAGTTCCACAAGTAACTCCTAAAGACAGAAGCCTACGCCTGTATTGCACATCAGTGCTCCCATAGCTCACTAATCGAGCACGGTCACCTTGGGCTAATTCAGTTATTCTGGTCATGGAATCATCAAAAGAGGTAAAAACGTTATATATATTCTAACACAGATGATATCGAGAATCATTCTCATTTAAGAAAAATAATTCATTGAACAATTGCCCCATTCCCTGCTCAGGATAACAATTTATAAAGCCCATAACCTAACGCCAAGATAAAGCCAATTTTCATATAAACGGCAATAGGTGCATTTAGGTATAAATTATACAGGTAGGCAAAAGGATGCTTGTAAATTAAGGTACGTAATATTTTTTTACAAACCGGGGTAGGAATTCCATCCATTGCTTGCTCATGAATGCGCACACTGGGTCCGTGGTTTGCCTCAATAATCGCTCCGTTGGAGTGGTCAAGCGGCACATTAATATCAGCGCACTGCACATCAAAACCAACTAACGCCAACCCCAATACCTTGGCTGCGCGGACAAAAAGATTCTTGTTTTCCTTGCAAATCTTTTTTCCCAAGGAAATATAAGTTCCACCACGAGTCGCATTGGAAGTATAACCTACAGTAACCCATTCCCCTGTCGGTGGAATATAACTCAAATCAATATTTAGCTCATTTAAGCGAATATTAAACTCTGTATCAATGCAAATCGGACCAAGAGTGTCATTTATTTTTTGCCGTTGCTTATTGGTTATTTCTACGAGCTCTTGCAAATTATGTTTGCCATCGCCAATTACATGGGCTGGATGGCGTAAGACAACGCCAATCACCTTATTTTTTAATACCAAAACGCGATAAGATTGTAAGTTGCCAAGATATTCTTGAATCAATAAAGACTCATACTTCAAAAATTGCTCACGTAAATGTTCTTCCAACTGAGTGAAATTCTGTATGTTGCAAAGCACGTCCTCCCCCAAGCCTCCGGTGACTGGTTTGGCAACCAAGGGAAAGGACAACTCGGAAATTATCTCTTCAAGTTCTCCATTTTGAAATTGAGACTGGTAAATGACCGTCGTGTTAGGTACAGGTATACCAGCGTTTTCCAGAAGTAAATTAGTGGCATATTTATTTTTGGAAACAAAAGCATTGGTGTAACTATTTAAAGGGGTAACAGCACGAAAAAAAAATAGTGTTTTGTACCTAAAGCAAGTTCTAATGTGCCTAATTCAGAATTATATGTAACAGGAAAATGCATCTCCAAAGCATGTTTGAGATAACATTCCGTATTTTTATTCATGGATGACAACAGGGTTTATCCTTATGTAAAATATATGAAAATAATTATTATCTAAACCCTATTCATTTGACAATGATATTTTTTTAACTCACCATTTAAATTATACATATCAATAGGTTTTTGCATGCACGATGATTTAACTCCCTATCGTTATCCTAACAGTTATCTTGTAAAAACATTAAATAAGAAAGGACCATCTTCAACATATATTGATGAGTATGCAAAACAATTTATTCACTATGCTGCGTCCCAAAAAGATCCCGTTTTAGAGCTAGGAGCAGCCTATGGTTTTGTCGCAATTGAAGCGTTAAAAGCTGGGGCCACACTGATTGCTAATGATTTGGATCCACGGCATCTCAATATTTTATACAATAATACTCCTGAAGGATGTCGTTCACGTTTAACTTTATTACCAGGTGAATTTCCTCAAGATATTAATTTAGCTAATGAAAGTATTGCTGGCTGTTATATTGCCCATATGCTCGGCTATCTGGCTCCCGAGGATTTACCTATAGGGTTTATGAAAGTTTATCGTTGGCTAAAACCCGGAGCCTTATTATTTATTTTATCCTCCTCCCCATATCGTGCCATCTATAAAGATCTTCTCCCTATATATGAACAACGTGTTCGAGAACATCAACAATGGCCAGGTTATTTTAAAGAAATAAAACAACTAATTAGCGGGAGACTCGCCCGTTATGCTGCAGCAGATACATTACACTTTCTAGACGACAAAGTATTAAGTCGAGAATTAATGCATGTAGGGTTTATAATAAAAGAAGCTAAATTATATCCACGTAAAGATTTATCAAAAAAAGTTACTCTTGATGGCCGAGAAGGTGTCGTTGTTATCGCTCAGAAACCATATAGATAAATTTTAGTAATCGTTCATCAATAAGGGTGATTTTATGGAAAAAATTAAGGTATCTTTCAGCTTTGTGAATGAAGAGAAACTCCCCTTAATTATACAACCTCAGGACCAAAAAGAGTTAAGTGCAGAGCATCTAGTGCAATTTCTTACTGAGGAAAATACCTTATTCCAGGAGCAGTTATTGCAGTATGGCGCCGTATTATTACGTAATTTTCAAGTCAATTCTCCTGATGAGTTTTTAAACGTAATTAATGCCTGTGCTCTGGGCACTGTTTTTAATTATGATTTTTGTACTGTTCTTCGCACAAAAATTCAACCTGGCGTTTATACCTCCATCAATTACACTCAAAAAAGCATTCCGATGCATAATGAAAAAGCTTATGACTACGATACGCCAAGCCATATCTATTTTAATTGCACGCAACCTTCTGAAACAGGCGGCCTCACCCCCTTAATTGATGGTAATAAATTATGGCTTTCTCTTCCTGAGCCCCTAAAGAATAAATTGGAGCTTCATGGTGTTATGTATTGTCGCTATTTTTATGGCGAAGGAATAAAACTGAAATTAATCCGCAAAATAGGAGGAGGAATTAATTGCAGAACATGGATGGAACAGTTTGATACGCAGGAAAAAAACGTCGTTGATGAGATACTTGCCGATACAATTTACCAACATCAATGGACTATAGGAAATGGCTTAATCACTAAAAAAATAATGCCCCCTTATCGTCAACATCCAATATCAGATAAGGTCGTTTGGTTTAATCAATGCCATAATCTTAATCGTTATTACAGCACGAACACCAATTTTATTCGTTTGAAGGTTAAAAATCCCATTGCCCGTTATATTATGCAACTACCTAGCTTATCACCGTTGATGGCTCGTTTTGGTAATGAAGAGCATTTTTCAAAAAATGAAATCAGTATAATTAATCAATTAATGCTTGAGCAGCAAGTAATGACGCCATGGCAAAAAGGTGATGTAATGATTGTTGATAACTACTCTTGCTTGCATGGAAAAACAGCTCATACAGGTAAGCGCGTAATATTAGTTGGCATGACCCAAAGACCGACAGATGTATCCGATGTAGTCGATCCTCATTTAGAGTAAAAAATGACTAATAAAAAGGAATTCGCAATTGGTGAGTTGTACTATATAAATGAGCTTGAAGTTTCTATCCTAATTAGAGAGATATATGGATTAGATGCTTATTTACGAGATTTTTTAACCTTAGAACCCAATTCAGTGGTCTTTGATATAGGTGCTAATATAGGTATTTTTTCGTTATATGCCTTATATCAATGTGATGAACAAGTAAAAATCTACAGCTTCGAACCAATCCCTGCTACATTTGAGTGTTTGCGTAATAATTTAGCATCTTTTGGCGAAAAGGTGCAGGTTTATAATATGGGAATTGGTAATGTTGCTGAGGAATGCACGGTTGAATTTACCCTTTTTGGGGCTGCAACAGCTACCGCAACGTATCGGCCTGAAGATAAAATTATTTCAAATTTTCAACCTCAATTGAATTATGACACCTTGTTGAAACTCTCAAGTCGGCGAGATCGTAAATTATATTATCTATTAAAATATCTGCCTTTTCTGCGCAAGTATTTTATTAAAAAGAATTATAAGAAGCGAACAACGTCGCACAAAGTCCTATGTCGACTTGAATCTCTAGGACGTTTTATTGAGAAACATAATATTAATCACATCGATTTTTTAAAAGTAGATGTTGAGGGGGCTGAATTTGAAGTCATTAAAAGTATTTTCCCACATCAGTTTTCTAACATAAAACAGTTGGCAATAGAGGTTCATGATATTGAGCATCGCGTTGAGCATATGGCCGCCTTTCTCGAAGAAAAAGGATATGAGATAAAAATATACCGAAGCCCGGTGATGGAACGACTGGGCTTTAACCATCATATGATTTATGCGAAGCAAAAAGAGCAACAAGTCCTTGAGTCACACTAGAACTAAATGTTGGGCCATGGGCCCAACCCATAAATACTCTTAACGCCCTACCCCATCTCCTGCACTTCTCGCTTAGGATGGCGACTTAAATAATCAACCGATTGCATTTCCATCAGTCGACTACGGGTGCGTTTAAACATCTCCAGCAGCTCGCCCTTTAGATACAGCTGCTCCACAGCAACTGCCGCGGTAATAATAATATTAACCCCGCGGTCATACATTACATCAATAAAATGAATAAACATAATTGCTTGTAAAGTATGATTCTCCGTTAACTCCGGCACATCACTGATAAAAATAGAATCAAACTTATCTGCAAGTTCTAAATAGTCCAACTGGCTGCGCGGCAAATTACACAATACATTAAAGTCAAACCAAATGGATTTATCTCCCCGCTCCAAATAAGGAATATCACGATTTTGGATCGAAATCACCCCAGGTCCTTGGGTGGGCGTCGCTAAGCTTACAAATTGCTGCTCCATCTTTTGTTGAGTTTGCAGACTCAACGGAAACAAATAAGCATCAACTAATGGTTCACGTCCTACTCGATAATCTCTTAGCTCATTGAGATTTAAAACCTGGCAATTTTTATTAATTGCCGTAATCGCAGGCAAAAATCGCTTCCGATGCACTCCGTTTTTATACAGATCGTCAGGCTTAGTATTCGAGGAAATAACTAAGATGACACCATGCGAGATTAAAGCCTGTAAGAGCTCCGCTAAAATCATAGCATAGGCTACATCGTGCACTAAAAACTCATCAAAACATAACACTCGAATTGATTTAGACAGGTTTTTAGCAATCTGCCGTAGGGGATCCTTTTGACCTTGTAAACGTCGTAACTGAGCATCAATTTGTTGCATAAAATGATGAAAATGAAAACGCGCTTTTTTACTTTCCGCAATATGATCATAAAAAAGATCAACCAGATACGTTTTTCCCGCACCTACAGGTCCATAAATATACAAACCCTGAATATGAGGCTTGCGAATCCAGGAAAACCAGGATGAGTTTGCCTTTTCTAAATCCTGAGCAAGCCGCTCCATATGCGCCAAAATATCGCGTTGCAAAGGATCATCATTAATCTCACCACGTTCAATCGCGGCATCATAGTAAGCCGTCAATGTCATACGAGCGTTACCTGTGTACGCAGATACTCTGTGAGTTTATTTTTAAGCTCAATTAACTTTCCATGGAAAAAATGAGTTGTCTCAGCAAAGCGTATCACCGGTATTTCAGGTTGAGCTTGTGCCGCAAAATCAAAAACCATATCCGCTGGTACCACTTCATCCTCTTCGCCTTGAATAATTAGCCAAGGATAAGGTGCGGAACGAAACTCCTTATAGTCGTAATGGTGCACAGCTGGCGCAACGCTAATCAAAATCTGGTGTGCGCATTGCGCTGCCACGCGATAAGTCACATAAGAACCAAAAGAAAAACCAGCAAAAATAAACTGTGCTTCAGGCTGCTCTTTTTTCCAGGCTTGCACCAAAGAAAGCATATCTTCGCTTTCACCAATCCCTGCATCGTACGCCCCCTCAGACTTACCAACACCGCGAAAATTAAAACGCAACGAGGGAACGCCTAAGTCCTTGAATGTACGTGCTAAAGTAGTCACTACTTTATTGGTCATTGTCCCACCCTGCAACGAATGAGGGTGTCCCAAAAAAGCAATGTAATTAGCAACACGTTGCTCTGGAACCGTCAAAACAGCTTCCAATTGACCAACCACACCGCGTAAAGTTAAAAGATGCTCGCCGGGGACAGCTAATTTTTCAGTGATTTGCATAAAAAACCTGTTATTATAACGAACATAAATGATAACTCAGAATCAAATATGATGAAAATGCATAACGCACAAAAAGAATCTGCTATCCCAGGAGAAGCCAAGGCTACACTCTGGTCTAAGCGCTTTATTCTCTTAGTCGTAGTGCCTGCCACTGTACTTGTTTCAGGAATGGTTTTATACCTTTTCGGTGGTCGTTATGTTTCAACAGACAATGCCTACGTCAAAGCCGATCTGATCCCACTTAGCCCCCAAGTTTCAGGAGTCATCCAAGAAGTGTTTGTCCAAGAAAACCAAAGGGTGAAAAAGGGGCAGCTACTTTACCGCATCGATCAACGCCCTTATAAAGTTGCCCTAGCTAAAGCAGAATCTAAATTGGCCCAAGTAAGTATCGATATTAAAGCACTCAAAGCTAATTATCTGGAAAAGAAGGCTGAAATCGCTTTGGCACGTACCAAATATAATTTTTCTTTACGTAATAAGCAGCGTCAATTAGACCTAGCAGAAAAACATTTTGCTTCTCAATCCAGCCTTGATGAAGCTAGTGAAGGTGCTGAAGTTGCAGCGCAACAAATTGTAACGACAGAACATAGCCTGCAAAGCCTAGCAGAGTCACTTGCAGGCAGCATTAATGCCCCAGTAGAGCAACATCCCACGTATCTGGTGGCCAAAGCTGAGCTGGAACAAGCGCAGCTTGATTTAGAACACACCAAAGTAAAAGCCCCTGTTTCAGGAACCATCAATATTCCCCCAAAGAAAGGGCAGTATGTAACTCAAGGAGCCATTGCTATGTCGTTAGTGGCACATGAGCATCCGTGGATTGAAGCTAATTTTACAGAAAAAGAACTAACTTACGTACACCCAGGACAAAAAGCAACCGTATCGATAGATATTTACCCTGGGCAAAAATGGACTGGTATCGTTCAAAGTATAAGTCCCGCGACTGGCTCTGAGTTTTCCATCATCCCAGCACAAAATGCTACGGGAAACTGGGTTAAGATCGCTCAGCGAGTTGCGGTACGCATTCAATTGGATCAAAGCAAGAAGAGCCTTCAATTACGCTCAGGGTTGAGTTCCTGGGTAGAAATTGATACAGAGCATAAACGCTATGCGCTTAAATAATCATGCTAGAAAATACGCCCACCCCAAACACAACAAATAGGCTATTCATTACGTTATCAATAATGCTTGCCACCGTAATGCAGTCACTAGATACCACCATTGCTAATGTGGCTTTGCCTCACATGCAAGGAGGTATGGGAGCGACGCAAGAACAGATTTCTTGGGTGCTTACCTCCTATATCGTTGCCGCAGCAATCTTCACCCCGCTAACTGGTTTTTTAGGCGATCATTTCGGCCGTCGGCGTATTTTCATTTGGTCAGTTATTGGCTTCACTGTTGCCTCTATGTTGTGTGGGGCAGCACAAACATTGCCGCAAATTATTTTATTCCGTCTACTGCAAGGAATTTTCGGCGCAAGTTTAGTACCATTATCTCAATCGGTTTTGCTGGATACTTATCCCCCTGAAAAGCATGGCTCGGCTATGGCAATGTGGGGCATGGGAGTCATGGTTGGCCCAATTCTTGGCCCATCATTAGGCGGTTGGCTAACGGAGTACTACAATTGGCGTTGGGTATTCTATATTAATTTACCCTTCGGTATTTTTGCTTGGTTAGGCTTAACCATGTACCTACAAGAAAATAAACTCAAACTTGGCAAGCATTTTGACATAATGGGCTTTGCATTTTTAAGTATTGCTATTGGTGCATTACAGTTATTCTTAGATCGTGGCGAATCTCTAGATTGGCTTAATAGTGATGAAATTATCATTGAAGGACTAATAGGGCTAATCTGTTTGTACTTGTTTGTAGCCCATATCCTTACCTCACGCAGCCCATTTATTGAGCCCGCAATGTTTAAAGACCGTAACTTCAGTGTGGGACTAGTATTCATCTTTATTATCGGCATTATTCTTTTGGCGACCATGGCACTAATGCCACCTTACATGCAAGGCTTATTAAATTACCCAGTAATTGATGTAGGACTACTCTTAGCTCCGCGCGGACTAGGGACCATGACGGCCATGATGATTGTAGGTAAACTCTCTGGGAAAGTAGATACGCGCTACCAAATTTTTCTGGGCCTAATTCTTACCTGTTACTCCTTATGGATGATGACCCTATTCAATGCCGATATTAGTGGCCATGACATTGTCTTCAGCGGCGTCATTCAAGGGCTTGGTTTAGGTTTTATTTTTGTGCCTCTTTCTACCCTGTCTTTTGCTACCTTGCCGACTCAATATCGGAATGATGGCACGGCTTTATTTAGCCTATTACGAAACATCGGCAGCAGCATTGGAATTTCCATTGTCATGACCAAATTAGCCCAAAGCACACAAATAAATCATTCCGCCTATGCGAACTTTATTACCCCGTTTAATATGAATTTACAACAGGCTAGCCAGTCTGGTATTTATCCCTTAAATTCACTTAGCGGTCTCGTTTCCCTTAACGCAGAAGTCACACGCCAAGCCGTCTTAATGGCTTATTTGCAGGATTTTCGCTTTATGATGTGGCTCGTGTTATGTGCCTTACCATTATTATTCCTTTTAAAAGCTCCAGCTAAGAAAGACAAGGAAGAAACGCCTTCTAAATTACCTGAATTTGAACTATGATACCTAAGGCTGTTAATTGCTTGAAATAATAGAATTATCAGCCTCATGGCGCGTTGACCTTCGGCAGCGACCCCTTATCATTTCAATTTATGGAGGACTTGATCCATGCGACAGGTACCTGAAATATATTTCATTAGTCATGCGCAACTTAGCCTGCGAAGGAGTGCCGCATGAAAATTCATGATTTTAAACGTAAAAAACAAGAGCAGCAAAAAATTGCCATGCTTACTTGTTATGATTATCCCTCCGCCTGCACTATTGCTGAATCTGAGATTGACTGTGTTCTTGTTGGTGATTCAGTTGCAATGGCAGTACACGGACATGATACGACTATTACGGCAACCATGGACATGATGGCTCTGCATACTGAAGCAGTAGCTCGTGGTCTAAAGCAACAATTTTTAATTACCGACCTTCCCTTCTTAAGCCATAAAATTTCTCTGGCGCAAACGGTTGAAAACGTAACTCGCCTTTTACGTGCAGGAGCCCATGCGGTAAAAATTGAAGGTGGTGATGCAGATACCTGTAAAACCATTAACCATCTTGTGACTGCTGGCGTTCCGATAATTGGTCATATCGGTCTAACACCTCAATCGATTCACCAATTAGGTGGCTTTAAGGTTCAAGGAAAAAGCCAGGAGCAAGCAGACATTCTGCTGCAACAAGCACTTGAATTAGAACAAGCAGGTTGCTTTGCTCTCGTCATTGAATGTGTGCCACAACAGGTTGCCAAGCGCGTTACTGATGCATTGAGCATTCCCACGATTGGGATTGGAGCCGGTGCAGATACCGACGGACAAGTCCTGGTTTGGCATGATATGTTAGGCCTGCAAACTAGCCTTAATCTTAAATTTGTTAAACGTTATGCTCAAGGCAAGGAAGTACTGCTTGAAGCAATTAATGCTTACGCACGGCAGGTACATCAAGTGAATTTCCCAACACCTGAGCATTCATTTTAGGTGGCAGAATTTACAGAGCCTGAACACATTTTATATGTGCCAAAGATACACGTAGGCTGGGCTGTTAAGCCCAGCAAATACAATACATGCTATAAATGCTGGGCTTAACCTAGCCTACAAGAAAAATCGCTGTAGAAACAATACTTGGCACTATCTAAAACACTTACGAGCAACATGCAGGAGTAATTCATGCAAATTTTTCATGATCTTCACGAGTGGATAAACTTTAGAAAACAGCTGCCAACCGAGCAGACTATTGGTTTTGCGCCAACGATGGGTAATTTACATGCAGGCCACGCCTCTTTATTTTTAGCCAGCCAAAGAGAAAATCATTATACGGCCACCACTCTATTTGTTAACCCTACCCAATTTAATCAAGCAGATGATTACAAACATTACCCTCGAACATTAGAGGCCGATATTCTTATTATGAAAGAATCAGGGGTAGATTTTTGTATTTTGCCTACAGAAAAGGCAATGTATCCTGACCAATATAATTATCAAGTTCATGAACAGCAGCTTTGCCAACTCATGGAAGGAGCTCACCGCCCTGGCCATTTTAATGGCGTGTTAACCGTTGTTATGAAATTACTGAATCTGGTTAAGCCTCATAAAGCCTATTTTGGCGAAAAAGACTATCAACAGTATTTATTAATCCGTGAAATGGTTAAAGCCTTTTTTATAGACGTAGATATTATACCCTGCCCTATTATTCGTGAATCCAGTGGTTTAGCTTATAGCTCACGCAATAACCGGTTAAACAAAGAAGAAAAAGCTTTAGCCGAGATTTTTGCTCAGCTATTCCAGCAAAAAGAGAAGACTTGCGAACAAATTCAAACAGAGATAACCGCGAAAAATATAGCTGTTGAATACATTGAAGAATACGAAAACCGCCGTTTTGCAGCGGTACGCATTGGCGATATTCGTTTAATTGATAATTATCGTTTGTAATTTTTAAGTCAGCTACCTGGTTGCTTGCAACCAGGACTTGCTTTAATGAGTTCGCTACGCTCATAACACCTGGATTACACTACATTGCATCCAGGCTACATTAGGGTTAACTCCCTACCTACAATAACTCTGGTATTGCTCCCGGTTGAACCGCATCTCCAACCGTCGCAACTTGAGGTGCTTGTTGATATCCGCCCCCAACTAAGGTTGATTGAGCAGGGATACCGGCCCATTGAGTATTTTCAGGCAAACACTCACCTTTCATTAATAAAGAGAGGCTTCCCAAAGTAGAATTATCTTCCATTACCGTGTTGTAAAGTACGATTGATCCGGTACCAACATTGCAACCTGAGTTAATCGTCACGTTAGAAACCTTAAATATACGATCCTCATAAAGATGAGTTTGAATTATGGTTTCTGCATTAATACACACATCATCACCAATAGTGATTAAATCAAACTCAGAAAACTCGGCGCTATCAGTAAATACACGTTTTCCAGCCTTAGTACCTAAACAACGATGAATCCACAGTGCAAATGGAGTACCTAACAATTTATTTGTTAAATGAGGATTGGTGTAATAATTATAGGAATATTCAATTACATCATTTTTCCAAATGAAAGGATCCCAAATAGGTTTGGTTAAGGGCTTTAATTTACCCAAAAGCATCCATTTTAGGCCGACTAAAACACCAACCATACATACAGTCAGGAATAGCTCAGAAATAGGTAATACAAGCGCTGTCAGGCCCCAAGAATAGGTTGCTAACATGTAGTCCAGAATATAAAGCAAATTAAACAAAACAATTAAAGAAAACGAGGTAGGTAAAATAATCCGTAAAAACTCGATTAGCAAACGTGTGCAATATAGTTTTTTCGATGGATAAAAGGTTTCTTTATCAGAAAACCCAACAAATACTTCGCGTTTTGGCAGATACACGGCTGGAGAACCTAACCAAGCAGAATTGACCTCGGTCGCCTTATCTCCTGGAGGGGTTATTGACAAACATCCAAGTAAGGCGCGCTCTCCCAGTTCTTTACCCGCGGACAGTAAACTCACATTACCTACAAACCCACGACGCCCGACAGATACTGGAGCAAAGTTAATTGCGCCCTGATAAACATGGGGCCAAGCTAAAGCAACGGAACTTGCCGTAAAACCACCCTCTTCGATCGTTACTAGATCAGGAATGATGTGGGGAGTTTCTCCCATCTCCACGCTTTTTCCAAGTTTAGCACCCAGCAGTCGCAAAAAAGCCGGCAAATAAAGAGTATCGGCCATTACGGATATTTCATCGCCATCGAGCATTTTTACGATGATCCAATGGCGAAGATAATAAAAGCTCTTCAATGAATATTGGCCAGGTTTTACCTTGTCCATAATAATTTTTTTACAGACAATGACACAAAGATAATACAAACTTAAGAAAACCACAGAACCCAAAGGAACCGCAAAGAAAATCGTTGTAAAATAGCTGCCCTCATCATAATAATAACTGATAAAAGAAAGTGCAGGAACCAAGCATAAATAGAACATGACCATAACAAAGACAATGCCTAAATAGTGCAAAATACCAAACATTGTATTTTCCAGCATTGTTGACTCTTCAGCTGCTACCTTTTTCCTGGTGATGTGATCGGCTGGAACTATTCCAGGAACTGCTGGAGAGCCTGAAAAATAAGCGCCCTGAGCTACATAACTTTGCTCAGGCAGCATGGACATATCATCCAAGACCGAATTATCTTCAACAACACTATTTAAACCAATTACAGACCGTGCACCAATGTAGCAATTATTGCCAATAGTAATGGTCCCTATTTTCAGCCAACCATCTTCAACAATATATCCATAAAGTCGGCTATCCGTATTAATGGATGTATTATCACCAATAATTAACAGGTCGTGAGCTGCAATCTGCATAGAGCCGATATGACAGTTTTTACCTATTTTTGCCCCTAACAGGCAGTAATAAATTCTAGCTAAGGGTGAACCTACTAAGTACTTAGCCAAAAATAAGTTCTTTTGTAGTTTCTGTACTAACCACCAACGATAATAAAACCAACCCCAAAGCGGATATTCTCCCGGCTTCACTCGCCCTAATAAAATCCACTTCATCGCGACCGTAATCAGTAACGAGATAATCGGCAAGGATAAAAATAAAGCTAAAAAGGCTAATTGTGATTCACGAGAAATAATTGAATATTCTGCAGTCACCCAACTGTAGCATAAAACCACCGCCAACAATTGAAAGGTGCCAACCGCATATTGCAATAAACAACCGAAAAACTGCCCTACTCCACATAGATAATAGTTCCATTGCGGAGCACGGTATTTAGGCTTGCGCTGAACTTCCTCTTGCTGGATTGTATTCGCATTATTGAATTTTTGCTCCAGCTGGCTAATTGTTGGATTTTTATATAAATCCAAAATGGATATATTTCGTAATGCAGGAATCCTACGTAAGCTAGATATCGCTTTTGCAGCCAGTAAAGAATGTCCTCCTAAATCATAAAAAAAGTCGGCATCCACTGAAATTTTAGGATAATCCAGCACCTTCTCCCAGACATGAGCAATTTCTTTTGCTAACTCTGATTTGGGTGCAATATATACAATCTCAGGCCTGGTTTGAGTTGGTTTAGGTAAGGCCTTACGATTTACTTTGCCGCTTGATAAGACAGGAAAAGATTCCAGAACTTCGGTAATCGCGGGAATCATATAATCTGGTAAATTAGTCTTTAAAAAGGACTTGAGTTCGCTGGCATTAAATTTTGCATTTTTCTCAAGTAAAACATACGCAACTAAGGTTGGTTGATCCAGCGTTTGCAAAGAAACTACCGCCTGCTTAATCCCTGAATACTGCATCATTACCGCTTCAATTTCATTGAGCTCAATACGAAAACCACGTAACTTCACCTGGTCGTCAATCCTCCCGGCAAAGCGTATCTCGCCATGTTCCGTTTTAGACGCCAAATCCCCCGTACGATACAGACGCTGCTGATTTGCCGGGTTAATTACAAATTTTTCCGCAGTACTTTCTGGACGATTCACATAGCCACGAGCCAGAGCCAAGCCACTAATGCATAATTCGCCCTCTTCCCCATCATTTACTTCGTTTAAATGTTCATCAACAATCAAAACACCATAACCATTAAGTGGCTTGCCTATGGTAATTTCTTTTTCTGGATGACATTCGGCATAAGTTGCAATAACGGTCGCTTCTGTTGGACCGTAAGTATTAATAATTCTAAGTCCTTTACGACTCCAGCTTTTAACCAAACTGGCAGGACAGGTTTCACCGCCTAAAATTAATAAACGTAAATCAGGTAACTCCCCTTCTAGAGTAGATAACAAAGTCGGAACGGTAGACAGTACAGTGACTTGATGTTGGTGTAAGAAAGAAATTAAACCAAGTCCTGAGCGAACTTCTTTTGCAGTACAGGCAACTAAAGCCGCACCATTGGCAAAAGCCATCCACAGCTCTTCCAACGAAGCATCAAAAGCTAAAGAAAAACCTTGATAAACACGGTCATTGCTGGTTATCGCATAAAGGGTACTTGCTTCTCTTACGTAGTGACAAATACTGCTTTGCGGGATTTCTACACCTTTGGGCTTACCAGTGGAACCCGAAGTGTAAATAACATAACATAAATCATCTGCATTCTGTTCATTTAGAGCGGAAATCAATCTTTTAGTGGGCTGTTGTGAAAGCTCTTCACTAAGCTCATCAAGAGCAAAAACCTTTGGCCATGCTAGTTTTTTTTGCTCTAACTGAAGGGAGGAGGTCAATACTGCAGTAAACGGCAGATCAGAAAAAATATAATTAATTCGCTCTTCAGGATAATCCACTTCGATGGGAACATAAGCAGCACCTGCTTTTAATGTAGCGAGGATAGCAATATAACATTCAACTGAACGTTCTAAAAGAATACCGACTACACTGCCTTTTGATACATTGTTCTCCACAAGATAATGAGCTAACTGGTTCGCACGACATTCTAATTCTTGGTATGAAATAAAGGCATTATCGCAAATTAAGGCAATATTGCTCGAAAAGCTATCGACTGATCGCTCAAAAAAATGATGCAACTGCATAGTGTTATTACCGGATGAAAAACTCAAGTTGGCTTGCTCCTACTAAACGCATCATTCCCCACAAACTCATTGATTTTTGCTGACAAAAAAGCACAGAAAACCCCGCACTTTAAATATATTATATTTAGCATCAATAGTAAAAGGCTTATGGAAAAAACACAGAAGCAGAGCTTAATTTGAAGGATTATAATTCTTTCTTATCTTACAAGCGACACTCCAAGATATAAATTTTTTTAAAAATCATAGACTGCATACCATGCAGTAATTTCTGTACCTCCACACCACTTATCGATAACAAAATAGACACATTGATTTTTACCAAGTCATGCGCTGCAGCACGTCATCTTGAAGAATTTACGACCAAGGATGACGTACCATCTGTTACATAAAAATTTCTTGTAAAAAATTAGTCATTGCCTGCCATGAACGCTTCGCAGCAGCAACGTTATACATTAAACCCAATTGGGTATCATGAGCGTTAGGATTAGTGAATGCATGTTGCACCTGACCATACATATGCAGCTGCCAATCAACTTTTGCTGAGGTCATTTCTTGGCAAAAAGCATTCGCTTGCTCAGGATTTGCCAAAGGATCTTCATAACCATGTAAAGCTAAAACCTTTGCTTTAATCGCATTTGACTTCATCATTCCAGGCTTATTCAGCAAGCCATGGAAGCTAACCGCACCTTTGATATCAGCCCCTGAACGTGCTAACTCTAAAGCACACATACCGCCAAAGCAAAAACCAATGATCGCAACACGCCCCTTATCGACTTCAGGCATAGAGAGCAGCGTATTTAAAGCACTATCTAGACGTCGACGAAGCAATGCCTGGTTAGAAACCAATGGTTGTATTAACGCTGATTTTTCTTCAGTCGTTGTGCCAATCTGAGCATTACCAAACATATCCAGTGCAAAGCCAATATAGCCTATATCAGCGAGCATCGTTGCTTTTTGACAAGCAAATTCATTACGCCCTGACCAATCATGAGCTACAATTACTGCAGGCCGAGTGCCTTCTTTCGAAGCGTCATAAGCCAGAAAACCATGAAGTTCCAGTTCATCCTGATGATAAATATAGTTTGAAGTATGCATGCACTATCCCTGAAATAAACGGTAACGATAGTCTAGGTGAATCTAATCAAATGTCCAGTAATTTAACCGGGGTCGTGCATACAAATACTGGGGTTTGGGCCAGTAAAGCTAAGGAGTTTTTTAATATATAGTTATTTGATAATAAAAGAATTATTAACCACTAATAAAAATTGGTCTACACTAAAAGAAAAAAGGAATTAGTATCATGTTAACTACATCATTAACACACGTTAGGGATTTATTACATGCTCAATTCTGCTATCAAGTTTTTATTACGCCCATCCATTTCCCCCTAGAAAAAGAATATCGAAGTTTTGCAAAATTAGCCTGTGAAATTATGGAGAAAAGGCGTACTGAAGTAATTCATAAGGAATATCCCCGTCATCACGTATTACATCGGTTTACACCTACCCAAACAACTAAAGATAAAAAAATTCTTATTACTCACGGCTGGATATCTCGAGCTGCTTATATGATGCGAATTATCGATACGTTGCAGCAGCAAGGCTACGAAGTCTACGCCATTGATTTCCCCGCTCATGGGGAAGCCAAAGGGCTACAATTACCATGGATGGATGCGGCCAGCGTAATTAAGGAAACCTTAAACCAGTACGGTCCTTTCCATGGAGCAATTGGCCATTCTTTTGGTGGCTCCATGTTGCTTAATACTTTAAATTTATCCGGACAACTTCCTGAATGGCGATTACTTCATAAACCGGAACGTGCCATATTAATTGCCTCCCCCACCCACATGCGTGGCCCAGTAAATCACGTCGCCAAAAAATTCAAACTTAGTGGGCGTGGATACATTCATTTACGTCATCTGGTGGAAGGACAAGCAAAAATTGCCTTAAATCGAATACAACTTAATCATTTTATATCTCAATCACCGAATATTCCTTTTTTATGCATTCATGGTGATTTAGATCAAACCGTGAGCACACAAGAGTCTATTCGCTTTTGCAGACAATACCCAAATGCTGATTTACGAATTTTGACTGATGCGAATCATGTAAGTGTGTTGATGGACGAGCGAGTAGAAAGCTTGGTACGGGACTTTTTAGAATAGCAAGTGGGACGCGCGAATAAAATATAAAAAGTGTAGCCTGGTTGCAAGCAACCAGGCTACACCGAATAGAAAAGAACGCTCCCTAAGCTTCAATATACTGGCGCAGTTTCTTCATCGCATTTTTTTCAAGCTGTCGCACACGCTCAGCAGATACGCCATACTTTTCTGCTAAGTCATGCAAAGTCAGTTTGTCATCTGCTAACCAACGTTGTTGCAAAATGTCTTGGCTACGTTCATCAAGCTGTTCTAATGCCAACATTAATTTCTCGCGGCCTTGATCGCCAGTGTCTTCTTTTTCTAATGTCAAAGCAGGATCATCATCTGCATTAAACAAATAGCGCTCTGGTGCATTATGGAACTCATCACCATCATCCGCATCAGGGGCATCATATGGGGAATCCATCGCATTCAAGCGTTGCTCCATTAACAAAACATCTTTAGTACTTACACCCAGATCTTTTGCCACGGCTTCAACTTCTTCATTACTAAACCAGCCTAAGCGATTCTTCATCTGACGAAGATTAAAAAATAACTTGCGCTGTGCTTTAGTAGTCGCAATCTTAACAATACGCCAATTGCGTAATACAAATTCGTGAATTTCCGCTTTAATCCAATGAACCGCGAAAGAAACTAAGCGTACGCCCATTTTAGGATCAAATCGTTTTACGGCTTTCATTAACCCAACATTGCCTTCCTGAATTAAATCATTCAAAGGCAAACCATAACCTAAATAACCTCGAGCAACTCGAACAACATAACGTAAATGAGCAAGAACCAGGTGTCTAGCTGCTTCAAGATCCCCTTCAGAATGAAAACGCTCAGCATAGGCAAGCTCTTCCTCCAAAGTTAACATAGGAATTTGATTAACTCTATGAATGTACGCATCAAGACTGCCTATGGGTAAATTCATAGCAGCAAGTTGCAATTGTTGACTCATACGTTTTCCTCTTGGAATAAAACTACAATTGAGGTTCTATAGAAGCTAATTGCCGTTTTACCGACAAACAGGCCCCTAACCAACCTAGTATAATAGCAAATATAATGAGTAGCAAGATTTGCCGCATTGAAAGAAGATCAACCGAATAGTGCATTTGATAAACAAATGCTAGATGATTAACCGCCCTTGCTAAACTCAAAATAAAAATATTAACTAAAAAAGCAGCGAAAACAGCCCCGATAACCCCATACCAAATCCCTGTGTACAGAAAAGGCCGAAGAATAAAGGGGTCTTTAGCACCAATCAACTTTAACACTTGAATCTCTTCCTGGCGACTGTGTAGTGCTAAACGCAATGTAGTGCCAATAATAAGCACTACCGCTAAAGCGAGCAATAATAATAAGCCATCCGCAAAATGAGCGGCAAATCGCATCAGTGCATCGAGTCGGCTAATCCACTCCATATCCACCTTTGTTTGTTCAACACCAGCTAAGGTTTGCAATTGTTGGGCAAGTTGGTCTAATTTAACTGGGGAATCAACCGATACAGCTGGCTGTACAGTTATTACCGCAGGCAATGGATTTTCAGGAAGATAATGCATGATGTCCTGCATTCCCTCTTGTTTTGTTAATTCTGCAAGCCCTTCTGCAGATGATTTTAATGAAACATGGCCAACCCCTTCGGTGTCACGTACTCTCTGTACAAGTTGTTGCTGTTCTGTTTCCGTTAAATTAGGTTTTAGATAAATAGAAATAGGACCACCACGTTTCCAATCACCCGTCAGTTTATTCACATTATCAGTACACACCCAAAAAAGGGCCGGCAATGCCAATGCAATTGCAATCACCACTGATGTCATTAAAGTAGCCACCGGCTTGCTGCATAAATAATTCAAACTTTGAGTAGCTGCCTGGACGTGATAGGCAAAAAACGATTGTAATTTCTTTAGCACACCCGGCCTCCTTTAAGCATGACAATTCGGTGTTTCATGCGAGCAATTAAAGGCAAATCATGGGTGGCAATTAATACGCTCACACCAACCTGATTAAATTGCTCAAATAGAGACATAATTTCTGTAGACAGCTTGGGATCTAAATTTCCAGTTGGCTCATCGGCCAATAATAAAGCGGGCTTGTGTACTACAGCACGTGCAATACCAACCCGTTGTTGCTCTCCCCCAGATAAATGGGAAGGAAGCATTTTTTCCTTGCTCAATAAACCAACCATGTCTAATGCAGCATGAACTCGCTTTGCAATCATGGGATATGGAGTACCCTGAATTTGTAAGGGTAAGGCAACGTTATCAAAGATGCTACGATCATTCAGTAAATACGGCGATTGAAAGGTAATACCTAATTGGCTGCGGTGTGTCGCTACGTCACGACGTTTCAAATGATTTAAACGCGCGCCATTCACCGTTAATTGCCCAGAGGTAGGCCATTCTAAAAGCGCGATGAGCTTCAATAAAGTGCTTTTACCAGCTCCCGAATGACCAGTAAGGAACGCCATCTCGCCCCTTTGTAACGAAAAATTAACATTGCTTAAGGCTTCATAGCCACCAGGATAACGTTTACTCACCTGCTCAAATGTGATCATGAAACAATGCACCAACAAATTGTTCAGCACCAAAGGGACGTAAGTCTTCTATCCCTTCACCAATCCCTATATAACGAAAGGGTATTCCCAACTCACTCGCAATTGCAAACAAGATTCCGCCTTTAGCAGTTCCATCCAACTTGGTCATCGTAATGCCCGTTAAATTTACTGCTTCATGGAATTGCCGTGCCTGCACTAATGCATTCTGACCTATGCTTGCATCCAAGATCAACATCGTTTCATGGGGTGCTTCAGGACACAGTTTTTGCAAGACTCGTTTTACTTTTTTCAACTCATCCATCAGATTGCCTTGAGTATGCAAACGTCCGGCAGTATCCGCAATGAGTACGTCCATCTTACGTGCTTTTGCTGCTTGCAACGCATCAAAAACTACTGAAGCACTATCAGCGCCAGTATGCTGGGCAATAACAGGAATATCATTTCGCTCACCCCAAACTTGTAATTGCTCTACAGCTGCGGCTCTAAAGGTATCGCCTGCAGCCAACATGACCTTTTTTCCTTGTTGTTGAAACTGTTTCGCTAATTTACCAATTGTGGTGGTTTTTCCAGCGCCATTGACACCCACCATTAAAATCACAAAAGGCGAATGATCGCCAGTCTCTAAAGTAAGAGGGGTATCGTTTTGAGTTAAAATAGATTGTAAATGCTCTTTAAGTGCATCATAAACGGCCTCGCCATTAGCTAATTGCTTACGCTCTAAGCCCTCGGTGATTTGTTTTAATACTTTCTGCGTCGTATTAATCCCAAGATCTGCGGTAATGAGCACAGTTTCTAACTCATCCAACAGCTCTTGGCTGATCTCTTTTTTACCTAACAGAAGCCGTCCAATACCATCACCTAATTGGTGACGAGTCTTACTTAAGCCCTTGCGAAAACGAGCAAAAATACCTTCTTTGGTGACTTCGGGTTCCGGTTCTACAGGACGTGGAGCCACCTCAGAAATAGACTCTTCGATTTCCTGCTGCTCATTGCTCTTGGACGGAGCTTCACTTTGGCCTCGTTTAAACCATTTAATCATATTAGTATACAAATCCTAAAAAATGTGGAATTCTATCATCTTTTTGCTTAGAGGTTAATTTGTGCGCAAAATATTAATCACCTTACTTATGGTACTATCTTGCCAGACCTTCAGCCAAGTTCAAGAGTATACCTTGAATAATGGATTAAAAATATTGGTTAAAGAAGATCATAGAGCTCCTATTGCGGTATCTATGATTTGGTATAACGTAGGCTCCGCAGACGAACCTGGTGGTATTACAGGGGTTTCCCACGCCATTGAACATATCATGTTTAAAGGTACAAAAAAATACCCATTAGGTGTTTTTTCTAAGACAATCGCCGAAATTGGCGGCCAATCAAATGCATTTACCAACAATGACTACACCGCTTTTTTTGAAAAAACCGATGCCTCACGCTTAGCAACCAGCTTTGAGCTAGAAGCTGATCGCATGAATAATTTGCTGCTGAGTGCTGATGAGTTTGCCAAAGAAATTAAGGTAATCCAGGAGGAGCGTCGTTTACGAACTGACGATAACCCCCAAGCTCTGGCTTTTGAACGCTTTTTAGCAACAGCACATTTAGCCGCTCCATACAATCATCCTGTTATTGGTTGGATGAGTGATCTAAAGCAAATGAGTGTTGACGATGTAAGAAAATGGTATAAGCGTTATTATGCCCCTAATAACGCAACGCTAGTAGTCGTTGGCGATGTGAATGCTGAGCAAGTCCGTGCTTTAGCTCAACACTATTTTGCAGCCCTGCCCCAACGAAAAATCCCCATACGTAAACCACAACAAGAACCACCTGCATTAGGCAAGAAGGCAATTAGTGTGCAAAGCACCGCAAAACTGCCACTGGTCATGATTGGTTATTCAGTGCCTGGAATTAAGACGGCAAAAGCAGCCTATGAACCTTATGCTCTGGAAATTATTGCCGGTATTTTAGATGCCGGAGAGGGAGCTCGCTTTGCGAAAAATCTCATCCGTGGACAACATATCGCCACAGGAGCCAGCACCTATTATAACCTTTATACTCGCTATCAAACTCAATTTATCGTTTATGGCGCCCCCAGCCAAAACCAAAACGTTCATGTTTTGGAAAAAGGTTTAGTTGAACAATTAGACGATTTGAAAAAAAATCCCATCAGCGACAAAGAGTTAAAACGCATTAAAAATCAAATAATTGCCCAAAAAACTTATGAAAAGGATTCGATTTTTAGCCAAGCAATGGAGCTGGGGTTGTTAGAGACCGTAGGACTTGGGTGGAATAAGGCCAATGAATATACTCAGGCAATTAATGCGGTAACTGCGGAGCAAATTCAACAAACGGCTCAACGTTATTTTCAAGAAAACAATATGACCGTCGCCAAATTAGAGCCACAAACAACTCCTAAGGTGAAATCATGAAAATTTTAACTACTTGCCTTATGGCGTTAACTATTGGCTTATACAAGCCGGCCCACGCAACTAGCTTTAAAACGGAAAAATGGCAAACAGCGAATGGCGTACGCGTAGTTTTTTACCCAGCAAAAGAAGTACCTATGCTGGATGTTAGTCTCGCATTTGCAGCAGGCTCCTCCTACGATGAAGAATCCTATGGTTTAAGCTCATTAACTGGACGTCTGTTAAATCAGGGTAGTGCGGGCCAAGATGCAACAGCGATTGCTGAAGCATTGGCGGATACTGGAGCACAAGTCAGTGTGGAAAACAGTAGAGACATGGTTGTTTTAAACCTGCGCTCACTGGTCAGTAAGGATGCGTTAGCTCAATCAGGTAAAACATTTGCCCAAATTATTAATCAACCGGATTTTCCAGATGAGGCATTTGTTAGAGAAAAAAAACAATTACTAATGACTATTGAGCAAAGCCACGAATCACCAGAAGACGTTGCGGATCGCGCGTTTTTCAAGGCCTTGTATCAGCAGCACCCCTACGCTCATCCAGTTAACGGCACCAAAAAATCACTCAATGCAATTACGAAAAAGCAAGTAACGGACTTTTATCACCGTTATTTTGTGGCACAAAATGCGGTGCTCGTCATGGTGGGTGATATTAGTAGCGAAACGGCTCACCAATTAGCAGAGCAGTTTACCGCCAACTTAGCTAAAGGAACTCCCGCTCAGCCTGTTGCTCAAGCAGCACAATTAGCTCAAGCAGAGCATGTGAATACTGCCTTTCCTTCTTCTCAAACCATGATTCGTCTTGGTCAAATAGGAATTGATCATAAGAATCCCCGTTATTTCCCACTCATGGTAGGTAATTATATTTTAGGTGGTGGCTCCTTAGTTTCACGACTGGCTGTTGAAGTAAGAGAAAAACGAGGATTAACTTATGGTGTTGAGAGTCAATTTTCACCCATGCCGGGGGAAGGACCATTTCTCATCAGCTTATCAACTCGTAATCAGCAAGCTAAGCTAGCGTTGGATATCATTCAAAAAGAATTACATACCTACATCAATAATGGTCCCAGCGAACAAGAGCTGGATGCGGCAAAACAATATCTTACCGGTAGTTTTCCGCTCTCGTTAGCAAGCAATCGCAGCATTGCAACCATATTGTTGCGTATGACCTTTTACCGTTTGCCAGATAATTATTTGGATACTTATGTCGCCCGCATCAAGGCCGTAACCAAAGACGAAATAAAACAGGCATTCCAACAACAGTTAAACCCAGATAAATTACTTCTCGTGACAGTGGGGCAATCTTGAAACAGGAAATTCGTATTATAGGAGGCCAATATCGTGGAAAAAAATTACATTTCCCCGATATTGAAGGTTTAAGACCCACCCCTGACCGGGTACGCGAAACCGTATTTAATTGGTTAATGCACGACATTAGAGGCGCACGCTGCCTAGATGCCTTTGCTGGCAGCGGCGCGTTGGGCTTAGAAGCTTTTTCGCGTGGTGCAGCACAAGTCGTCTTTGTTGAGCACTCGCCTCAGGCTCATGCAAATTTGCACAAAATAATTAGTTCATTTAATAGCCCAACTTTAAAGCTTTTAAAGATGGATGCCCGCGCTTATCTGCAATCGAGCAAAGAGCAATTTGATATTATTTTCCTCGATCCCCCGTTTGCACAAGACTACCTTCCTCAATGCATCCAGGAACTGACTCAGAAGGATATTTTAATTCCCGGAGGTTTAGTTTACCTGGAATCGCCAACTGCAATCGAATTAGATGAGCAATCCTGGCGAACAGTCAAACTTAAAAAAGCAGGCCAAGTAGTTTACGGTTTATTTGAAAAAATATAATAAATCTGACTACCTGTGACCAGGACTTCCTTAAATAAAGAGCGTAGGTCGGGCCCATAGCCCGACATTTCCTCAAAGACTCCAATCCTTTACAAAGCCACAAAACGGGCAATACTCCATCCGTTTACTCAAAAAAGAAATTCTTAAAAAGATTGAGAATACCGACCATGAGCCCGACCTACAGGTATACAAACAGTGCATAACTCCCCCCCATATTGGGCAACGCCAACCTATACATTTTAAGCGTAACGGATTCCTCCTGCCAGCGTCGTTAGTGCCGTAATAGCCAATGCTCAAACGAAGTGCTTTTTTTATGGATAAACCCACCTGCCTTAGTAAAAAGCAAATTGATTTAACAAAGATTTTCGGTGATTCTTTTCCAGAATTTACGTTATGACTTGACAAGGAGCGTGGCTCCTGTTTCAATCATTCCAATATTATCTAGATCGAAAGAATTTGAATGAACAACAAGCTTGTCACGCTGTTAATTGCTTCAATCCTGCTTGCCAGTTGTAAATCTACGGGCGTCTTTTTTAAAAAACCACCCGTAAATAACCCCAGTGATGATGCCACAATTAAACTGGCGGAAGCTGCAGTTTCTGTTAGTGATTCGATGCATGAAATGGCTCGTATAGAAAAAGTAGTCGTGCCACCACACAAAGATAATACATTAACGATACCTAATGCTTATAACTTACAAGCTCGTGCAAGCGTAGACTGGTCAGGTCCAATTGAAGAATTGACCGAGCGCATCGCTAAAGCGGCGCATTATAGAATGCGTATCCTAGGAAAATCTCCAGCGATACCCGTACTTATTAGTCTTACCGTTAAAGATCAAAGCTTAGCTGAAATCCTGCGTGATATAGATTATCAAGCTGGAATAAAAGCTTTTATTCACGTTTACCCTAACAGTCAGGTTGTTGAATTACGTTATGCCAAAATTTACTCTTAGTCTCACTGTTCTGGTGTCTGCCTTATTGCTGGCATCATGTCACAAATCAGCTTATATAGGTGATACCGGTTCATTAGCTGGTTTACAAGCTATGGCCAATACAACGGCCAAGGAACGAACCAAAAGACAATCTGGTAAGTTTCGCCAAATGGCTCTTAAAGAAACTGCGCTCAGTCTTGGGGCTCAAGCAGGCTTGGCATGGCGAGCTAAAGCTATTGATGAACAATTGGCAAAGCAAACACGTACTTTAGATACAATTTATGATTTTAATTCGCTGACTCTGGAACATAACATTCTTCCTCCCGTACTATTGGAAGGACGAAACACCTTAAATCTAGCTGATGCACAAAATATTCGTGTCGCGGATCGCACTTATAAAGTAGCGAAACAAGCCCACTTTGTGACGACTCCTCCTACGTGGCGCCAATATTTATGGCTAGATTATGTTAAGCCAGAATATCCAAACCATACCTTGCTACCAAAAACTCGACTAGAGAAGAAAATTTGGTGCATGTATGTTGCTAAAGGTTGGAAAAACGGTATTGAGCAAGCCAATACGATTCTTGAAGAAAACATTGCTCGTATCAAAGAAGACTTTGGCGGTATGATTCTTTATCGCAAATTATTAGCAATGAATATGGTTTCCCCTCCTTATGTATCCCATACCGATTTAGGGGTTACTGGGGATGCCTCTGAAATTCGTATTGATGATCGCGTCTTACGTATTACGGCACTGCCAGCCTTGAATATCAACAGCAATGAATGGCGAGCAGCTGTAGCCAAAGATGAAAATGCGTTGGAACAATTTAAGAATATGGAAAAATTGGCAAGTCAGTCTAAAATTATCATAACAGACAAATCTTGGCAGCCTGTTATTACACCAACGACGAACTGATAATTTAATTATGACTACAGACCATTTAATGCCTGATGAACCAACACGTTTTACGCCATTGTTCATGGATAAAATGTTGGAACATACGGAGCGACTAAACGCCTCAGATATCACCATTCAAACTGGTGAACCTATCTATGCTGAGGTTTATGGAAAATTGCTCCGCATTACAAATCGCCGCTTATCCAATACTGAGCTTGGCGATTTAATTAATTCTATTTATGGGCCTAACGCAACAACCCAGCTCCTTTCTGGAAAGGATATCGATACGCACTATGAATTCCGTCCGAATCGCGGTGTACGTTATCGTTATCGGGTCAATGGTACTGCTTGTCTCGTTGAGGGCCATGATGCGATTCAAATCACCCTGAGGACCATTCCTACCACCCCTCCCAAGCTAGAAACCATGAATCTTCCTGACATCGTGCTTGAAGCCGTAGCGCCTCAGGAAGGAATTGTTTTTATCACGGGAGCAACGGGTTCAGGTAAATCAACTCTTTTGGCGTCGATTATTCGTGATTTAATTGAAAAAGAAGATTCACACCGAAAAGTATTAACTTATGAATCACCTATTGAATTCGTTTACGATGAAATTGAAACGATTTCTTCAGTAGTAAGCCAGTCTGAAATCCCTCGTCATTTACCTAGTTTCGCGGATGGAGTAAGAAACGCTTTACGACGTAAGCCTCGCCTAATCATGGTTGGGGAGTGTCGTGACGCAGAAACCATTAGTGCCGCACTTGAGGCAGCACTCACTGGACATCCAGTCTATACTACGTTGCATACCTCAGGGGTTGCAGAAACCATGCGCCGTCTTGTTACCTCATTCTCAGGGGAAGAACGCTTGGGGCGCACCATTGATATTCTGGAAACTATTAGACTGTGTATTTGGCAAAAACTAGTCCCTACTGTTGATGAAAAACGGGTGGCATTACGTGAATATCTTGTGTTTGACGAAGAGGTGCGGGATATTTTATTAGAAAGTGATCCCAATGATGTCACTGCAGCAACACGGAAATTAGTACGACAAAAAGGGCAACTGATGACTTGGGATGCAAAAAATAAATTCGAACAAGGAATAATTAGCGAACGCGTCTATAAACTGATTATTGCAGGGGCAAAAGATTATCAGCAATAATTCAATTAGAGGGGTACAGCTATTAACGGGAATGCCTTACTATATTATAAAAGTGCTCAAGCCTTATTTTTACCAGTAAAACCTATCGAAGAGTTAGATGGTTTTGAGCTTCGCCTACATAAACATCGTTATTTTTTCTGTGGTGCCGAACCGCCAATAAATTATTCTAGTAGCACCCGCATCGGCAGACATAAATATTTTGCAAACCGCTTATTAGAAGAAGCAGAAATCCCTGTTCCTAGCGCAGTTTTAGTTGATAAAGAAGAGCTGGAAAATGATGCCTTCACCGAACAGACCGATCAGCTACAATTTCCGTTGGTTATAAAACCGCTCAACGAGCGGCAAGGAAGAGGCGTTTTATGTAACATCCAAAGCCTGGATGAATTAAGAGCCGTACTAACCGAAGCCTTTTCCACCTATGAACAAATCATTGTGGAAGAATTTCATGGTAATTTAAAATCTTATAGAGTCCTAGTATTTAATCAAAAAGTAATTGGGGTGGTATTACGCCATCCATCCTTTGTGCTTGGCGATGGGAAGCACAACATTACCGACTTAATTGAGCAAACCAATAAAGAACGCAAACAAATCAATGAATTTTTAGGCCCGATTAGCCTGGATGCTGAAGCATCTATTTGCCTTAGAGAACAAGGTCTAAAAGAAGACTATATTCCTCGAGTCGGTGAGAAAATAAGCTTAGGCTACACGAGTAATGCTACGCGAGGAGGCAGCTATGAGAATATCAGTAAAAATATATGCAAAGAAAATCGCAAACTTATGATTCAAGTTGCTAATACCCTCAACCTAAAATTGGTTGGCATTGATATACAATGTGAAGACATAAATAAACCCATAAAATACCCTGAGGGAGTTATTATTGAAGCCAATGAAATCCCGAGCATACGCATTCATGAAATTCCTATGCATGGGCCGGCTAATCTGGTAACCCGAAAAATAATGCGTCATTTTATCTATCGGCACCCTTTTGCCTATTTATGTTCGCTATACTTTAATAAACGCACAGCATTTTATATTAGGACATTGATTATTGCCGTAATTATCACTGTGCTCTATCCATTACTTAAAACAAAAGGCATTATATGAACAATTCCATACAACTGTTGGATGCGTCATTAAGAGATGGTGGACATAGAACAAATTTTCATTTTAAAGACAATGAATTAGAAGGTTTTCTACCCCTTCTCGACCATTCTGGCATTGAATATATTGAAATTGGCTATCGTAATGGCTCCTTGCATTTTATTCCAGATTTAGGGCGCGCTGGATGGTGCCACAAGGATTATTTACTTTTCTGTCAAGGCTTGATTAAAAATTCTAAAATGGCAGTCATGGCCCATCCGCACAATGTCACGCAGGAAGACTTACGAGAGCTCAAAAATTGTGGTGTTGCCTTATTAAGAATCTGTATTGCCCGAGGCGAACTCCCCGTTGCTCTCCCCTTAATAAAAATGGCTCAAGATCTCGGTATGATGGTCTCAGTTAATTTCATTCACATTTCTTATTACACGAATGCTGAATTAGATGACGTAGTTGGCCTAGCCAGCAGCCATCAACCCGATATTATTTATTTTGCTGATTCCAATGGAAGCTTATTACCCTCGCGCACTAAAGAAATCTACGACCGCTATCTGGGGGAGAGTTCGATTCCTTTTGGTTTCCACGCCCATGATAATATTGGTTTAGCTCAAGCTAATGCGCTGGCGGCTCTCAATTCAGGTGTTCGTTTTATTGATGCCTCTCTTGCAGGAATGGGTAAAGGCATAGGTAATTTAAGAACCGAATTTTTTACAGCATACCTTCATGCAATTGATATTAAAAAATATAACTTACAAGATGTATTGAATGCTGCCAATTACGTACGAGATGTGCTAAAAATAGGACATGAAGCCATTGAGATGGATGAATTTATTCGCGGGATTACCGACCTCTCCACCGCGGATCTCAAAGCATATAAAGAAAAAAATAAATTGTCCTAGAGGTACAGCAGCATGCAAAAAAAGAAAATATTAGTCATTGGGCCGGTTTCCGCACACCCTGAAGACATGGCGTCAATTGCCAAAACGCTGACATTTCTCACTGAGGACTATGCCATTGACTATCTTGACTCTCTGTCCATTATGGAAGAACTACCCAATGCTGCTTATTACAAACTTTGGGAACAAAAGTTAGCAACCTGCCTCAATGATTATGATGCCTTTTTTGGATTTGCATTTGGTGGTGTCGTCATTCAACAATGTTTTTCATTGTTCCGCTCCCTGAAGAAACCAATTATCTTATTTTCAGCCCCAAGTTTTGCAGATGGCCCCTTAAACCAAAAACTCGGGCTGGTGGTTCATTTATGTGAGGAGGATAAACTTGAAGAAGCGCTCCAAGCGCTCTATGAGCCAGTTTTTTACCCGAATCCTATGCCACCCCAGTCAACTATTAGTCTTAACCGTGATCAAGCCTACAAACGGCTAATTTTTGGTTTAAACCGGGTATTACAAACAGACTCAAGGCCCATCTTACAAACCAACCAAGTTCCTCATTTACATTTGGTCGGTGAATACTCAAATCTGGTTAATAATAAAAATGTTATTGCAGCCGCAAACGGCCAATTAGTGACCGTGCCTCATTCTAGCATGCGAGTACTACAAGATAACCCCACCTATTGTCAAAAAATCATTCTGGAGGTTTTAAGTGGCTCTCAATAAAAAGCTGAAAATTGCCGTCCTTCCTGGCGATGGCATTGGCATTGAGGTTACTGAAGCTGCGCTACCTCTATTTACTGCGCTCGATCTCCCCATCAGCTTACATATAGGCGATATCGGATGGTCCTGTTGGCAAAACGAGGGGACCCCTATTCCGGAAAGAACCTGGGAGCTGATCCATGAGTGCGATACGGTCCTATTAGGAGCAATCACCAGTAAACCTCAACGCGAAGCACAGCAAGAGTTGGCGTTGACACTACACGATCGCGAGCTGAGCTACATCTCACCGATTATTTTGCTGAGACAAAATTTAGATTTGTATGCCAATGTCCGTCCTTGTTTTTCAATTCAAACCAGGGAAAAACCCTTTAATTTTTGTATCATCCGCGAAAATACTGAGGGCCTCTATGCCGGCTTTGATTATGCCCCACCTCCAGAGGCAATACTTGGATTACTTGCCAAGAAAAAAAACTGGCAGCAAGTGCCTGCCGAGGAGCTAAGTTGCGCACTACGTCTACAATCGACCGCAGGCTTAACACGTCTATTTGAATTTGCATTCCACCATGCAGAAAAACAGCGAATGCAACGGGTCACCTTTGCAGATAAACCCAATGTTTTACGTCTCAGTGGTCATTTTGCCCGCGAAATTTTTGAGTCTGTAGCTCAGAAATACCCACATATTCATGCCGACATCCTCAATGTTGATGCCGTTGGTCTGTGGCTAATTCGCCGCCCTGAAGAATTTGGGGTTATTGTCGCAGAAAATATGTTTGGCGACATTTTATCGGATGTAGGAGCTGGGGTTATGGGCGGTTTAGGATTTGCACCCAGCGCCAATATTGGCAAAAAACAATGCTATTTTGAGCCGGTTCACGGCAGCGGGCCACAAATGCCCCCCCAATCCGCGAACCCAACCGCTATGTTCTTAACAATCAGCATGCTCCTGCAACAATTTGGTTATGAAGAACAAGCTAAACTGATTAATGAATCAGTGCGTACCATTATCAATAAAAAGCGATTTGTGACCTATGATGTGGGAGGCAAATCAAGCACTACCGATATGGCCAATGCAATTATCGACCAATGCCTACGCGCCACTCAAAACCTGCATCAAATCCCAACTCTAAGTGAAGAAAACTCCATGGATGCCTGTCTGAAAAAACTATATTCCTTTAATACTACCGAAATTTCGGATGCATTAGATGCCTGTCAGATAGAAGGCGCCTTGCTACACATAAAAGCATTAGCACCAGGTATGAAGATGGCAGGGCCCGCCTATACCGTACGCTATGCCACTAATGAGCAAAAAATCACCGAATTTAAAAATGCAGCAAATTACATCGATGCAGTGCCAGAGAACTCGGTTATTGTTATTGATAATAATGGGCGCATTGATTGCACGGCCTGGGGAGCCATACTTACTAAAATGGCCCTACATATGAATATAGCAGGCACCGTCGTCAATGGCGCTGTTCGTGATGTAGACTTTATTCGTGAAGCCAACTACCCACTTTTTTGCGCAGGAACCTACATGCGCTCAGGCAAAAATCGCATTCATAAAGTGGCTGAACAATGCCCCATAGTCATTAATGAGATTACAATCAATCCAGGCGATATTATTTTTGCGGATGATAATGGAGTTTTAGTCATCCCCAAACAATTAATGTCTGAGGTCATAGAGAAAGCCGAAAAAGTAAAATTCACCGAGCTCAATATCGCAAAAGCAATTCAAGAGGGTTCCTCATTGGAACAAGCACGAATTGATTATCGTTATGACCAACCCTGGCTAGGTGCTAAAAAGAAATGAACCAGTTAGCTGATTATCAATTTATCGATATTCATTACCATGCCAGTCCAGATCTCTATGCTCGTCGCTGGAATGCATTGCAAGCAGGAGAAATCTATCAATCCTTGCGCGGAGCGGTTTTTTTAACCAGTCATCTTGGCGCAACCAGCATTCAAGCCACCTTAGCGCAGCAACAAGGATTACCGGTTTTTCCTTCATTGATATTAAATCAGCTCGCGGGAGGAATTGATTATCGCGTCATTATGCAAGCATTGAATGAATATCAACCACTTAGCCCCTCAAAACTTTTGGTACACTTTCCTACCATTACAGGTCGCAATTATCCCTCAAAATTGTCACGTCAATTGAGCTATCCACATTTAAGCCCATTTAGCCAACGCGGCGAAACCCTCTTTAATAGCAAACAGCAATTAGGTAAAAATGTGATTGATATTTTAAAAATGGCAAATGACTATCCAATTGTTTTAACTACAGGACATGCATCCAAAGAAGAAGTCTACTGCTTAGTGGATGCGTGTATTCGCTATAAAGTACCAGCATTAATCTTAAATCAACCAGCTCATCCATTGGTTAATTTAAAAGCACCAGCCTTAAAAGAGCTAGCTCAACATGAATTTGTCTGGATTGAGCAAACTGCACTGACTTATCTCTTAGGACATCAGGATAAGGAAGATTTTAGCACGGTATTACAAGCCATTCCTCGGGTTATTTATAGCTCAGATCTCGGGCAAACAACGCAGATGGACATTAAAGATTGGATTCGTTATTCTGCTGAGTTATTTACCGAGTTGCATCTATCGGAACAAAGGAAAAGTGAGCTGCTGCGAGAGCATGTGATTAAGCTACTTTCATAATATAATTACCAGCATCCTATTTGCCTTACTCGGTTTGGAAGACCGCAGCGGTCAAGCCGCGGAAATTGGTGAGCATTATTTGCACGCTGCCGCGTTCAAATACTAATCTACTCCTCAAAAATCTCTTTCAAAAAGGCCTCTGTTGCCTGCCAAGAACGCTGATCTGCCTGTTCATTATAATGTAAACCCATCTCATCATCATTCGCTAACGGATTCGTAAATGAATGAGCCGTATTGCCATAAATATGGATTTGCCAATCTGCTTTACGAGCACTCATTTCAATTGCAAATTGATTTACCTGGTCCACTTTAACCAAAGGATCATCATAACCATGTAACACCAAAATCTTGGCTTTAATTGGAGCAAATAATTCCTCTTCTGGGGCTTTAAGCACTCCATGAAAACTAACCACACCTTTAACATCAACACCAAAACGCGCCAAATCCAAGGCACATAAACCACCGAAACAATAACCTATAGCCGCAATATTGTTTTTATCAACCTGAGGTAATTCCGTGAGTAAATTAAAGGCCGATTGAATACGCTTAATCAGCATTTGCCGATCATTCATAAAGGGGGTCATTAGCGCTCGTTTTTCTACCTTGTCAAAAACCACTTGAGCCTGCCCATACATGTCAAGAGCAAAGCCAACATAACCTAGCTTAGCAAGTTGTATGGCCTTATTACAGGCATCATTCCCCCGCCCCCCCCAATCATGGGCGACCATCACAGTGGGTCGTGGTGATGAAAAGTCGTTGTTGTATGCGATGAAACCTTTGCAGATTGTATTCGCGTCATTATAATTTATTTCATCCGTTACGATCACACTAATCCTCAACTCATTAAAATACTAAGGCCTGTGTACCCCCGGCTTGACCACCGAGATGTAAACAGACCTTAATCATGTAAATAATCCTATTATTAACCGCCTTCCCCACCAAGACCTTGAAGCTTGCCGCCAAGACCGCCGCCTTTGCCGCCGCCTTTGCCGCCACCACCGCCGCCTTTGCCGCCAAGACCGCCACCTTTACCGCCGCCTTTGCCGCCATCGCCAGTAGCCTCAACGTTACCGCTGCCACCGCCACCACTGCCTATGGCACTTTTAGCTTTATTAAGTCCTTTCATACCGTAGCCACCAAGTTGCTTGTCAATTTGACCTTGAGCATCCTGAGTTGGTTTATAACCTTCAGCTTGTTGTTTTTGCACCTCACCTGCCCATTGTGCAGATTCTTGCCCTAAGCTTTCAGGGTTACCACCAATCCAGCGTAACACTTTATCAGGTAAGTAGGATATTAACGTAAAGGATTTTTGTATTAACACTAAATACATTGACGTGTAGGTCAAAATCGAAAAGAAGAAGGCATAAATACCGGCCCAATCAGAATAGCCTCCAGTTCCTGAGGCCATATCGTTGACCCCACCACCTAAGGTAGAAATCGCGGTACCTAGGCCACTCTTACTCGTATTCTCCTGTTGAATAAAGGCAATGGCCGTATCATATCCAGAGTTAAGAATCCATACGCCAACATAAGACAAAGCAATAGCCGCAATATATCCAATAATCATCATCGAAGGCCTTAAAAAGACGTTGATTAAGATCATAATTGCCGCTTCACCTTTACCAAAAGCATCATGTCCTTCAGGGTGAGTTACCCCTAAGGCCACTATTGGCGCAGCCACCATCGCTTCAATCACCGAAATCAGCCATGACACTGCACCGAAGGTGAAGATCATGTAAGGCAATATAGGAATATAATATGCCGTTGTAAATCCTACGGTTGTCATGACCCCTACCCAAGCGAGTAAAAGAGGCAGAGCCAAAGACATCAACGCAAAGATAAAGATACCAAACACAGGGATTAACGCACTCGTAACTGCCATATTTAACAACATGAGCCATAAGTTACCAGAGAAGTTAATGTATTGTGCTCCCATATTTGCTAAAGCAACAATAGGGTTAACGCCTGGGGCAGCTAGAACTTGTACCCCTTGTTTAAAGATATCCGCCATACCACTAAGAGGAATCATCAGAAACGCCATGACTACCTGGTTAATTATCTGCCCAAAAACCTGCATTAATGTGTTATAGATGAAGAGGAAGATCACATTATAGAACAGGTTACCCAACAATTGCCCCAAACAGAAAGAGAAGAATAAAATCTGTACCTTACCGCATGAAAAGCTTTGTTGTTGTAACGTATACAGGGTCGTATCAACATGGAAGTTAATGGTATTCGCAAAAGTCAATGGTTTTAACCCGGGTTGACCAGGGGTTTGCATCATGACTGAGTTATTGATAAATCCATAGACAGTCGATGATTGTGAACCAGCGACAGCAGGTCTATTAGGGTTTGCCGTCAGGTTAGGTTTAGGTACTAGACTACTTGCAGAAGTAGAAGTAGGCGTTGAGATACCAGAACCATCAATTAAGGATTGCACCATTGCTACGGCGGTACGATCTCCTCCAAACCAAGTACATAAGGTTGAGAAAGCGCCTCCGCTACAACTGTTATTATCGCCAAAAGGCGAAGTAATCTGGGTTGCATCAAAAGAGCTTTGGTCCAAACCAGTATTACTATCAGTCATGCCCGCACTTTGAGTTGAACTACCCTGGATTTGCACGAGATTAAAGAAGTAAGCTCCTGCCATAATCCAGCCTTGTGCAGATGCTTGGGCAATGAAGGCGCGAGCATTATTAGCATTAGAACTATCGTTCATTTGTGTTAATAGATTTAGCGTTGGCATCATAATACCACTGTAATCATTTAGGGCATTAATAAACTCTGTTCCATTAAACAATGTACCGCCACCGTTGCTACCCGCAGCAGGCCCCCAAATCAGACAGTTTTGGCTATAAGACGTACATACTGTCGAGTTTTGAGTATAAGGCACTCCAAACTGCTGATTTGCCAAATTAGGAATAAAGGGCTTAGAGTTGCTGGAGTTATTCGAGCCAGGTGGCGAAAATCCAGGGGCATTCCCAATTATAGTTTGGGTTACATTAGACAAATCCACAAACATTTGTTGAATAGCAATTGCCCGTGACATCTGTGCTGTTTGCAACTCATCCGCGGTAAGAGAAACACCTCCTATACTTGTTGTCTGTCCAACTTGTCCTGTTTGAGAAGCTAAAGCAGCTGAGTTACCGCTTACATTATTTGAGATGGTTGTTGAACCCTGGGTCCAACCCAAACCTTGCCCCGCGGCTTGCGCCAGAGGGTTGCCATTTCCACTCGCAGAGAAACCAAAAGTTTTTCCAATAGCTCCCCACACCGAATTAGCAGAGGTAGTACCAGTAGTAGAGGTTGAAGCAAGTGTATCAATCTTATTCCAGCGGATTTGTCCGCAAATACCATTTAAGAAATTATAAGGAGAGCCAGAATCAAAATTAGGCATAGACACCGTCCAATAACTAGCGGTGGGATTACCATTTTGCGTAGTCACTGCATTTACGGAGCCAAGAAAATCAGGCACGGAGGTGTTACAAAATGTGGCCATAGTTCCAGAAGGGGTTCCAGAACAAGGTCCTGAGCTTCTTGCTTTTTGATCTAAATACTTTTGGCGCTGATTTTGTAATTGTGTTTGCAAACCCAGCATACACACTTGCCCTGCAAGAATGTTCATCGCGCCAGAAGCAATACCAGACATTCCAGCAGAACCATTAACCAGCGCTGAAGCAGGATTTATTTGCTGGGCTTGGATAATTACCCCACCCCGATTCAAATAGCTTAATGCCGCATTCCATACTTTATCTGCAGCACCAACCCCTTGCACCACAATCCACATAACAAAAATTTGCATCAAGCAATAACCAGATGCTTTAGGAATTAATAAGGATAAGCCTACGGTGGAGCGTACTGGAATCCAAATGGAAGACCATTTCTGCCCTAACATTTGTCCTTCATGGGCCGTATTCATCGTGGAGACAAGCAGCGTGTACATGATAATCATACCGCCTAAGGCTAAAACGGCAGAGTTAAACACTCCAAACATGCTTCCCATTATTTGGCTGCCTGTTCCACTTAAAACGCCATCTACGATACCAAACAAGTTACCTAAAAAGACCATTGAATAGTCACTGGCCGGCGGTGCAAAGGTTAGCGAGTTATCCGCCAATGCCAAGGAAGGAAAGAGGAAGAGGAATAAAGTCTTTGTAAGAAAATTGTTCATTTTTTCTCCCCTAATAATCCTTGCTTAAACCATTCGTCAAAAGTACAACCTAACTTGCGATTTTTAATTTGGTAGTACCAGAAGTGGTAGCGAAAAGCCAATGTCAAAGCGATTAAAGTGACTATTAAGCTCACTATAACGGCCGGAAATGAACCATAAAAAAGCTGATAACCCGCATAGCTTAAAATTAAGCCAGCAGCGATTAACATTACGATACTTAAACGAAACAACGCTTTTTGCTTTGTCATTAAAGCTGCATCACTCAGATTTAATTTGGTTGCAGCCTCATCAAAGGACTCAACCTCCTTATTCTGTTGTGGTACAAACAGTCGTTTAAATCCATTAGATAGGTATAGAGTAAAAGATCTCACTCGTTCCCAATCAAACCATGCGCGAACATTTAGAATGCTGCCAACAAGCTTTACAATTCTCGATTGTTTCTTCATATTTTTTACTTCTTTAAATTAGAAATCTATCTTTTACCCTTCATAATATACTATAGTAGTAAGTAATGAATTCGTCCATTAATCTAACACAGTAAAAAAAGAGTAAATCATGCCCGATCTTAGCCATGAAGCATCCTCCCAATATTGGTTTGAATATATTGACCCGATGATCTACCGCGTTATTACTTTTATGGAAAGTGTTGAGGACTGGACCCTCGATGGAAATCCCGAATTTGAAGCTGCTATGACGCAGTTGGGTAAGGAGCTTGATGACATTGAAAAAATCGATTTAGGGCTTCTGTCTGAAGAGGAAAAGTTCATTCGTATCGTAGGAAATATTAAATCAGGGAGAGGACTACGTTTGTTGCAAGCAATCGATACAGTTCATCCGGGAAGCGCTTCACGTGTGCTAATTCATGCGGAAGAAACGAGTACTGGAAGCCATGATCCTGCAGGAGTTTTTCTTAAGAGAAACATTGTATTTGAACGTTTACGCTTATTGTCACGAGTTTTTTGTCAATATCGACTTAAACTCGTTTTGCGCGCACTTGAAGGGGATGAATGATGAAACGACTATCAAAATTCGCTGTGATTAATTTGTTTTGCTGGACAACTCTGCCTGCGGTAGCAGATGATATTTCCCAGTACAGCACCCAGCAAACAGCGGCCAACACACAAAACTTAGTACAATATTTAGTAAACCTTGGGGGCTATTTAGGATATAACATTACTCAATCACCCACTAAGAATAACAGCACAGTCAGTCAAACTCTACTTAATGCAACTGCAACTCAGGTTGTGCAAACCTATATGTTTAATACCTTTTTAGGTGCGCTTCCCGTTAACGCGTTCAATACGGCTCTAGCACAAATCGTTCCCGGAGAGGTATCTGGTGCATCATCAATAAACGCTTGGGCCAATAACACATTTAATGCACAGAATTTCAGTAATCCTGCATCCCAACAACAAGGGAAGGTCTCCGTGGTCAATAATATCGACCAACAGACATTCCAACCAGACCCCGTGAACCAGGGATTATTAAATATACTCGGCACCCCAGATAATAGCTATTGTATGAACTATGATGGCACAGAGTGGGTTGGATGTTCCTCTAATGCCAATGGTAATCTAGTACCAGGAAGCGTGGTTTCTGCAAACATCATTGGGGAGCTTCCTTCGACGTACCAATATTTTACGTTTCAATATAATCAACAATTTTTAAGTCAGTTAAACAGCAATAACCTAACTGCCCCACTTTTATATTCAACCCAAAGTACATCAAATAATACGGGTTCAAGTAATTCAATCTTAGGCATACCTAATTCAGGTTCTAACTCACAAAATCAAGGCTTAAGTGCACAAAACCAAGCGCAACAGGCTGCGAACTTTATTCGCTATGTTTCTGGCTCTGTAACACCATTACAATTACCTAATCTTAAATCTTATGATACCTTATATAGTACCGCAACATCAGGAAGCAGTACCCAGCAACCAACACTCCAACAAATACAAGCGCAATCCACGCTCAATAATTATTTTACTTCACTACGTACCTATGCGGCGCAATACTCCGTAGGGCTAAGTAACTTATATTTCATCATGTCAAAAAGGCTACCACAAAACCAAAGTACAACTGGACAAGCCCCTGCAAGCCAAGCATTAAGTGAATTTAAAATGGCAACCTGGAGATTATTTAATGCGGATATGAGCCAGAATAATCAATGGATCAATCAAATTAATAGTGCTTCCCCAGCTACAGTCGAAAAAGAAATTGCAACCTTATTGGCTGAAATTAGTTATCAAATGTACCTAGATCGCCAAATACAAGAACGTATTTTACTTACAAACAGCATTATGCTTTTACAAAATACCCGCTCAACTCAACCTAGCGGCAATTTCACCAGTGGCTCAGCAACAAACTCTCAATAAAATATAGTGTGGGTCTTAGGACCCACAGTTTTTTCCAATCTGAACATCAACAAAAGCCTGTACTTACAAAAATGCTCATCGGAAACCTACTCTAGTTCAAAGGCGTCGAAGCGTAGGCAGGACACTAAGTCGACAGACCTTTAAGTTAAGAAAAACTACCTCGGCTGAACACCATAACTTGACCACAGACTCCAGCGAGTTCATCCATGGAGGTCAAAGACGCGGGATTTTGGCAAGTATCGAGATAACGACTAGCTCACTCTTTTATACACTAAATAAACATTATCAATCGTCTTTTGCGAATGCCCTTTTACATCATGAGCAACAGGTCCCGATTCAAACCGCGCAATAAACTGATAATGAGTTAAAAAGTCGCTACCTTGGAGTAGGCTGATTAAGAAATCAACACGAGCCTCTAAAACAGGCTTACTAATAATAACCCAATCGGGTTTGACCTGGTCGCGAATATAGGAGGCATACAAGGCAAAATTACGATTATAAGGAGGTTGTGTTAACTCCGCATTATTCAAGCATTGGCTATCAATAAAACGTAAATCAGAACGAGCATTAAAAGGAATTACCCCACAATCCCCTAATAAAATAGTATCTCCCTTTGCTGCTTGCTCATTCAAGAGTCTGGCAATCAATAATCGGCTTTGATTTCTACTTTGGTAATTAGTAGCCAATACATGTAGAGTGGTCAAATTATTTCTAGGGATTAATAAAAATGTTATGAGAATAAATACAAAACAACTGAGGAGTCTTACATCTTCTTTTGCTAAATTAAAATGACTTAAAAACTCAAATACTCCCAAAACTGCCAACAGAGAAAACAAAGCGAACGGAGCTAAAAATAAGCGTAGCATATGTGCTAAAACCGGGTCCGCCCCCCACAACATCACTCCATAAAGCAGGGAAGGTAACCACAGGAGGATATGACGGCAATCTTTAGGGGCTAACAAATAGGGTAAGGCACACACAATTAAAGGAAGAATGACTCGGACATAATCAAGATCAACTACCCCACCCTGCCCAGCCAGAAAAGCTTTACATTGATAACTGTTGGGAATCCAATGTCCAAAATAATGCACACGCCAAAAGAAATAAATGGTATAAGGAAGTGCTAAACACACCAGCGTAATGGCTCCCCATAAATAGCTTGTTTTTTTACTCGGTAGTATCATGCCTAGATGTTTTGATTTCCACTGACAAAAAATAAATAAGACAACTGGGATGCCCCAAATGATTCCTTCAAATCGGGTTAACCCAAGTAATAGCAAACTAATATTGGCAATCGTCCAAGCCCGTGTAGATAATCGACTCTCCCCTGGAGACGTCTCTACAACAGGAGAAAACCCCAAAGCCACAGCACATTGCCAGATTAATAAGAGTGATAAAGCACAGAAAAAAGTACTTTCTAATCCACTAACCGTCCACCAGACCACCCCAGTATAATGACTAAAAATGAACACAGGGATCATTGCCAATAAAGGGCTTAAAAAAAGCCGACTCAAACGATATAAAAAAACCAGCCCCAATCCTAAGCTAACAACAGAGACCCATTTCATGGTAAGAACAACAGGCCAATGCAACTTAAAACTTAAAGAGGCCATTAAAAGCCAAAGAAAATTTGAATATCCTTCAACACGAGGTAAAAGCGCAGGCCAACTAATCCCCTCACCCTCAGCCAACTGACGCGCATAAAGCCAAGTGATGTAGGCATCATCGGTAGTAAATCCCCACGCAGCCGCCAAGGAAACAATTAAATAATAAGTACAATAAACGGCAAAAATAATTGTTAGCCAACTTTCTTTTCTCGATGATAAAGAACTCAAAATTTAATGTTCCGCTGTTGCTAAAAAGTGGTTCAAGCATAACGATAAGTAATAATGCTGTCATCCGATTTTTCATCTATATAAGAAAATGCTGGTGCTGTTCCTTGCTTCATTAATACTCAATTGATTTAATTAGAACTATAAAAATACAGAGAAAAGGCCTTTTTACCTCCCTCTGTAAATATAAATTAACAATTTTGCAAAAAAAGGGTGCAAAAAATGTCATATGTGATATGATTTCATTCAAATTGTAACATGCTGTTTTTAAGTCAATTTCATCTAGTGACTCACAAAATAAACTAACAGGCAAAATATAAATCAAATTTTAGCGGGTAAATATGTCTAAGACTTTAACTTTTTATGTTTCCGGAATGACTTGTGGTGGTTGTAGTGGCAGCATTCAACGTATTGTAGGCCTTAATCTCGCTTCAGAATCAATCACTCTTGAAGCATTTAATGCCGATCTTTCTCAATTTAAAGACCCCAAAAGAACCACTATGGTTATTTCGGAAACCCCTGAAGAAATACAACTATTAGAACAAGCACAAACAAGCGAAGAACGTGTGCTGATAGAAGAACAATTAAAACGTGCAAGCTGGCAAAAAATAAGAGCATACATCGAAGACCTAAGATTTACTTGCGAAGACTATGATTACGACCCAGATGCAGAACTTCTACCAATAATCCCAATTGAAGAGCATTCATCAATACCCCACCCCTTGGAGTATGCAACAGAACCCCGCCAAAATTTGGAACAGTTAACAGAAATACCTCCAATTGCTGGAGTGACCACGACTACAGAGCCTCACTCTAAGCCATCGCCTCAACTCAGCGCGCTTATCCTTAACCAAGCAAAAAAATATTTTTCGTCACATTGGTTTAAGGGATTTCTCGGATGTAGTGCGGGCGTTATTGTATTAATCGCTTGTTTGAGCGGTGCTGCCATGTCACTTGCAGTGATGCTGCCACTTGCAGGTTTAAGTACCATGCTAACTTTAGCATTAGGTGCAAACTCCTATGCTGATGCATGGAAAAAATGGCGAGCAAGCCGCGCCCTAACTATGGACAGCCTATTCGCACTAAGTACGAGCTTGATCCTGGTTATTTCTCTTGCCTCTTTATATGCCCCGTGGCTACCTATGATGTTCGATGCTGCCCTGCTTATCTATGGCTTTAGACATATTGGCCTTGGCATCGAAGACAGCATTAAAGCACGAATAGGCACAGCTAAATTCCAAGACCGAGCCGCTAAAATAGTTCGAAAAATTAGCATAGACACTGACGACGAAGCGGCAGACCGTGAAGAACAGGCCCTGCTAACTCAGATTCAACCCGGTGATATCATCCTCGTTAACCCAGGAGAAATTATTCCCCTAGATGGAACATGTCTTGCAGAAAGCACTATTTATAATACGATTACTACTGGTGCGATTCTTCCACGCCATTTTATGCCCGACGCTAAAGTGCTCGCCGGAATGCGCCTTGCAGAAAATGCAGCCCCGTTAAGAATTCGCGTTAGCAGAAACTATCAGAACTCCTACCTTTCCCGACTCGATGCCCAAATTATCAAGGCAGCTTTAGATAAATCCCCTATAGAGCTGCAAGCAGTACAGCTTTTAGAATACTTCATTCCCCTGGTGCTCTTATTCGCATTAACGGCAGGAGCTGCCATTGGTCTGTTCTTCTCGATGGCATCTGCAATTCAATGTGTAGCATCGATTCTGGTAAGCGCTTGCCCTTGTACATTAGGCTTAATTATTCCCCTTGCAGTGACCTCGGGAATGCATAAAGCAGCGGAAAATGGCGTACAATTTAAAAGCACCAAAGTGCTACAAAATGCAGAACAAATAGACACGGTTATTTTTGATTTGAATGGTACCCTAACTACCGGAGTTCCCCAAGTCAAGCAGATAAAAGCGCTCAATGAACAAGAACTATCTGAATCACAACTCCGCAAAATTTGTGCTGCCTTGGAAAAAACCTCGGCTCATCCGACCGGTAAGGCAATTTATGCATATACTAAAGACGATAATTCAGATGAATTAGATGTAACCGAATTCAATAGAAAGCACCACTCAGGGATCATTGGAGAAATAAATAGAACGAGCTATATCATAGGTAGCCGATCCCTAATGCAAAAACAAGGAATAACTCTTCCTGAAAATGAAACATTACCGAAGCTAGACAGCGGTGATGATCTAGTCCTGGTTGCCCGTGACAGAACCATCATTGGCTATATGGTGATGACTGACCCTCTGCGTGAGGATGCCCTTCGTACGCTTAATGCCTTAAAAAGTATGGGCAAAGAAATTCATCTATGCACCGGGGCAGCTAGAGAAACGGCTCTTCGCTATGCAAAAGAGCTTGGCATCAACCTTAACCATGTGTACGCTGAGTGTGTTTCCAACCAAAAGACAATTTATATCAATGAGCTAAGAAGTAGAGGCCGTAAAGTAGCGATGTTTGGCGATGCAGGAAATGATGCAGAAGCTATGGCTGCAAGCGATTTTAGTGGTGCCATTGCCTCTGGAGATCAGGTAACTCAGGAAGCCGCTGATGCTGTAATTCATCCTGGTGCATTAATGGCGATTGCCTCATTGTTTGCCATTTCCAAACAAACGGTCGCGAATATTAATCAAAACATGATTGGGAGTTTTGCCTACAATTTTGGTATGGTCGGGACTTCGGGAGTATTATTTATTACCGCAGGCCTCACAATTCCCCCAGCGATTGGCGTTGTTCTTATGATGTCACAAGCTTGTCTTATCTTATTGAATGTTTACCGATTTAAAAATCAACCACTCAACCATTTGACAGAAGAAGCGAAGGAAACACAAGCATCGCACACGGTATCCCATACCCACATGTTGAGACGAATGCCTTCCAATGAAAACACTGAAGGCTGTACCTCAGATTATCAGTCGTATTGTTCTCGAGATGATAGAACTCCCAACGCTAATTGTCTCGTAGAGTCAGGAGTTTCACACGATACAGATGCACGAGTACCACAACAAGCATATTATATTTAGTGACAAGTACATGATGGTGATTGAGTACCATCTTTACACAATTGGTGGCCAGTAGATTTGTCACACTGGGCAATACCACCATGATTAGAACAACAACCTTTAGTGCTACCTGAAGTTGAAGCTCCCTTTGTAGTTTCTGGGGTTGTTGTTTTTGATTTACCACCCCACCAGCTGCTTTTGGGTTTTGTTGTTGTAGTAGTTGTAGACTTGGTTGTGCTCTTAGTTGTTGCAGGAACAGTTTTTGTTGCTTTATTTTTTGTTGTAGTTGCTGGAGTGGTATTGGTCGTTTTAGGTGTCTCAGTCTTCTTCGTATTTTTTGACTTAGGACAAGTACAGGTTGGAGAAGCCGTGCCATCTTTACACATCTGAACCCCTGTAGTCTTGTTACACGAAGCGACCCCTCCATGGCCTGCGCAACACGCAGCATAAGCTCCTGCTAATGGGCTAGCAAATAAAAACAAGGCAATAACAAGATGATTTAAACTGCTGCATTTTCCTGCTAAATTATTCTTCTTCATTTGGAACTCCATATCCGTGGTTTACCTAAGTAAATATAGACCATCTTTTGATTAAAATGCGCAGTTAATATTCTGCTAAGATTAAAAGAGGAGCCTCTCCATAGTTAACGTCCATAGTCAGTGGAAATTTTGGAGACAGCCCCCCCAATGTATAAAAATAATTTCTTATGAATCCTTGGAAAATGATGACAGAAATAAATTATAAAAAGCTCAACGCATGGATGTGGATCATCTTCTTATGCCTGATTATTGTAATGAGTTTTGCATTAATTACTCTACATCGTTGGATAGGGGAACCTTCTGCTGCCTTCCATGTTGTAATGCTTATTTTTACTTTTTGCTTGCTGATAACCGTTCTAATGGCGGCCTGCATGTATTTGATACTTAAATCACACGAAAAAAGTAAGTCACTCTTTGATAATGAACAGCACTATAAAATGATTCTAGACAGCATCAAAGACAATGCCATTTTCACCCTAACACCTTTAGGACATGTAAAAAGTTGGAATATTGGCGCACAACGCGTTTATGGATATTCAGAAAAAGAAATAGTGGGTAGACATTTCTCCCTGTTTTATCCCCGTGAGGATGCCGCAAAAGGCATTCCTTTAAGCACAATAACCATTGCCAAAAAGCAAGGCAAATTTGAGGGTGAGGCGATACGAATACGTAAAGATGGCCAACCTTTTTGGGCGCGCATTTTAATGGAGCCTATATATAATGACAAACAAAGATTATCAGGGTTTATTAATATAACCCGAGATGTGACTGAAAACCGCAAAATGGAAGAAGAACATTCAAGACTAATCGCCCTAATCGAAGAATCCTCTGATTTCGTAGGAATTGCCGATTTACAAGGAAATTTATTATACCATAACCAAAGTGCTAAACAGATGGTTGGTTTACCCGAAGATTACGATCTGTCACCGATGAAAATTTCCGACATGCATCCTCAGTGGGCGGTACAAAAAATAATTAATGAAGTCATACCCACCGCCTTTGAAAAAGGATATTGGACTGGGGAATTGGCTTTATTACATCGTAGTGGCCGGGAAATCCCGGTCTTACAATCAGTAACCTTACATAGAAATGTGATGGGAGAACCTGTCTGCCTTACCACCATTGCGCGCGACATTACCGAACGTAAAGCCGCAGAGGATGCAACCAAAGCCAGTGAAGAAATATTCCGTTCAGCCATGCAACATGCCTCAACCGGGATGGCCTTAATCTCGCCTACAGGAAAATGGTTAATAGTGAATCAATCAATATGCACCATGCTCGGCTACAGTGAGGAAGAATTGCTACAAAGTGATTTTCAAACATTAACGCATCCTGATGATTTAGAAACTGATTTGGAAAATGTGCTCTTGATGCTCAATAAACAAATTGACAGCTATCAAATGGAAAAAAGATATATTCACAAAGATGGCCATCTGGTCTGGGGGTTATTGAGCGTCTCTTTAGTTTGGGATAATGATGGTTCCCCCAAATACTTTGTTTCATTAGTGCAAAACATTTCCTATCGCAAAAAAGCAGAGGCAGCAAATAAAAAACTCCTGCAAGCCTTAGAAAGTTCAAATGCTGAATTGGAGCGATTTGCTTATGTGGCCTCCCATGATCTACAAGAACCAATACGCATGATCAATAACTTCGGCGAACTATTATTAACTGAAAAACGAGATAAACTTGACGATGAGGGCAAAGAATATTTGAAAATTATGACCGATGCAGGCCTACGTATGCGTGCAGTGATTAATGATTTACTTGCCTATTCTCGTGTGCATGAAGACTCTAAAAATACCTGCTTTGATGGAGAGGGCATCTTAAAAAGTGCATTAGAAAACATCAAAACATTAATCGAGGAACAAAAAGCCTACATAACTCATGACCCCATCCCACTGCTTTATGGTAATCCCATGCAGATTATGCGTGTCCTACAAAACCTAATTACCAATGCTATAAAATATCAACCTCCTGGTAATGTCCCTATTATTCATATTGGTGTAGAAGATGCAGATCCCTATTGGAAAATCACGGTCCAAGACAACGGACTAGGAATTGATGAGCAATTTATTAAAGAAATTTTTGAACCATTTCGGCGCCTACATGCATGGGATTCAATTAAAGGAAGTGGACTTGGTCTATCCATTTGCAAAAAAATTGCCGAAAACCACAATGGCTCTTTATCAGTCACATCCAGGCTAGGATTTGGTAGCAACTTTACCCTCACCCTTCCAAAACATGATAACATTTTACATGCCTGAATAAGAAGACTAGTATTATAATAGCAGGTAAAATACTTTGATGTCCTCGCAGTAACGGCACGTAGAGATATGTTAAATAACATAGGAAAAAATGATGCACGATTCATCTGCCTCTAATCCTCTAAAAATCTTGCTCATTGAAGACTCTGTCGGTGATGCAATGATTATTAGTAAGGTGTTACAGCAGGCTATGCCTCAAGCTCACCTATTGGAAAGAGCCTCAACAATTAGCGAGGCGCTAAAAATTGTCTCTGAGCAGGAGTTTGATGTTGCATTATTAGATCGCACCCTACCGGATTCTCACGGCTTTAATGGATTACATAGCATTCAGAATATGTCCCCCAAACTACCTATTATTTTTTTAACTGGTTATAAAGATGAGCGTTTAGCACTTGAAGCCATAAAGCAGGGTGCTCAAGATTATTTATTTAAAGATCAATTAGATGCTAACTTAATTAAACGTGCGATCCAATATGCCGTATTAAGAAAACAATTCGAAGATGTACTCATTATCCGAGCTAATTTCGATATGCTGACAGGGCTTGCCAATCGTATGCTCTTTGAAAATCGCCTGGAAATTGCTCTCGCAAAAATGAGGCAACTTGGAGGCATAATTAGTGTGCTCTTACTTGATCTCGATAAATTCAAACAAGTTAATGACACCTATGGGCACATTGCTGGGGATAAACTACTAAAGGAAGTAAGCTCGCGGTTGAAACAATCTCTGCGCTCCTATGACGTTGTAGCTCGTTTTGGGGGAGATGAATTTGCTATTCTGCTTGAAAATCTTTCCGATCCTCATCAAAGTGAAATCGTGGCAAAAAAAATTGCCTCGCTTATGGATGCACCTTTTAATTTATCTGGAAATGAACTCCCCATTACACTCAGCATTGGCATTGTAAACTGTCATAATAACCGTTATATCAGCAGTGAATCGGTCTTATTACAAGCAGATGCAGCGATGTATGAAGCAAAATCACTCCCAGGTACTTCCTATCGAGTTTTTGGTAGTAACTAACCAATTGATTTTTAAAAATTTTATTTCGTAATTCTTGCTGACGGAATCACAGCCGTGTACGAAAATAAAATATGGGATGAAAGGTTTTGCTTACCACTGCAGATAGGCATAGCACAGCTCAAAAAAAGTAGGTATATTAACGTGAATTCACTTTAAAAGAGATAAAGCAATGGGGCGCGTTATTGGATTTGCAGCCAGCTTAATTATCGTATGGATAGTCGGTTATTTTCTTATCGTTGGCAGCAACATCTTTATTCCAGTTGTTTTGGCAATCTTTATTTGGCACATTCTCAATACCATTCAAGGTATTATCCAACGCATTCCTAAATACGGCGCTTTACTCCCTAATTGGCTGAGTATGATTTTAGCCTTTGGTGTCGCTGCGATTTTTATCAGTATCTTCATAAATATTATTTCGAATAATGTCAGTAATGTTGTTTATGCTTCTGGACGTTACCAAGATCATCTATTGTCTATTATTGATGGCATCGACAAGCGATATCACATTGAAGTATTAACTAACGTTAATAACATTATAAAAACCATTAATATTCAAACGATGCTTCTAAAAGTCTCTGGTGTTTTTACTACTCTCGCCAGTTCCACTGTTCTCATCGCCTTGTATGTTGCCTTTTTATTTGTAGAGCAACACTACTTCCTCCGAAAAATCGATGCCCTAGTCCCCTCGCTAGAGAATCAACAATTAGTTAATAATATTTTGATCCATATAGTTAACGACACCCAAATTTACTTAGGCTTAAAATCGCTTTTAAGTATTGCTACCGCAATGGCAAGTTGGTTCATTATGAAATGGGTAGGAGTCGATTTCGCCGAATTTTGGGCTCTGCTCATTTTCTTTCTCAATTTTATTCCCAATATCGGGGCAATTATCGCCATTTTTTTCCCAGCCACTTTAGCCATAGTACAGTTTGCTGACTGGCTCCATTTTCTAGAAATTATTATCGGTCTGGGGTCGATACAATTTCTTGTTGGCAACATAATTGAACCGCGTTTTCTGGGTAACTCATTGAATTTAAGCCCTTTAGCAATTTTACTCTCATTAACGGTTTGGGGCACCATCTGGGGTGTCTTAGGAATGTTTCTTTCCGTTCCTATTACCGTGATGATGATGATCATATTTGCGCATTTCGAAGCAACTCGTCCTATTGCCATTTTATTGTCCCAAGATGGGGATATTTTTAAATCTTATGAAACAATTTCTGGTGAAAAGATACCCGAGAAGAATTGGATACAGTATTAATTAAGGGATTTTTGTAATGAATAGATTGTATGTTGACCCGGACATTGAAAAAGCCTCCACTCTACCAGCCGAGTTCTATACTTCTGTAGACTGGTACGAACAGGCAAAAGAAAAGATATTCCCCACGACCTGGCAATTTTGCTTAAGTACTGAAGACTTGCAATTAGATGCCAAATTAATTCCCTTCACCTTGCTCCCTGGGCTTTTGGATGAACCCTTATTATTTGTGCGTGATCATGATGATACGATCCATTGCTTAAGCAATGTCTGCACCCACCGCGGAAATATTCTCATTGACGCCCCCTGTACTGCCGAAAAAATTAAATGTTCCTACCATGGCCGCCGCTTTAGTTTACGCGGAGAGTTTTTGCATATGCCTGAATTTGAAAAAGCCTGCAATTTTCCCTCCGCAAAAGATAACTTATCGCAAATCCCCTTTGGTGAATTATCCCCTTTTCTTTTCGCCTCATTAACTCCCAAAATACCATTCAATGAAGTATTTAAAGAAATACAGGAGCGCCTTTACTGGTTACCTATGGAAAAAATGCGCCTGGATAGCAATCGTTCCCGAGACTATCTGGTCAAAGCACATTGGGCCTTATATTGTGAAAATTATCTCGAAGCCTTACACATTCCTTTCGTACACCATTCATTAAGAAAAGTAATTGATTGCACAACCTACACCACTGAGTTGTACCCCTATTGTAATTTGCAACTGGCCTTAGCTAGCCCTGGCGAAGAGAGCTTTGATTTACCTAAAGACTCCCCTGACTATGGCAAGCAAGTAGCCGCATATTACTATTGGATATTTCCCAATACCATGCTCAACTTCTATCCGTGGGGATGTTCGGTTAACGTAGTCAAACCCCTGGGACCAGAGCTAACTAAAGTTTCATTTTTAACCTATGTTTTGGATGAGGAAAAATTAGGCAAAGGAGCTGGAGGCGATCTGGATAAGGTCGAACGTGAAGATGAAGCTGTAGTGGAAGCAGTGCAAAAAGGGGTGCGTTCTCGCTTTTATGATACCGGACGTTTCTCCCCTACCAAAGAACAAGGAACACATCATTTCCAGCGTTTGCTGTGTGAGTTTCTTAATGACTAGAGTCTGGTGACCACCAAAATAATGAGCATTTGTTTACTCTCAAGATACAAGGATTGATAATGCAGGAATTAGCCAAAGAACCCACCCTACAACGACAGTTTAGCGCTCGTGTTTTAGTTATGATTACCTTGGGGGGCTCAATTGGTACTGGGATTTTTCTAGCCAGTGGCAATGCCTTAGCCTTAGCAGGCCCAGGAGGCACCTTGCTAGCCTACAGTACCATGGCCATTATGGTTTATTTTTTGATGACTGGCCTGGGTGAAATGGCCGCGCTGATGCCGACAACAGGGTCCTTCTATGTTTATGCCTCAGAATTTTGTGATCCTTCATTAGGCTATGCTTTAGGATGGAACTATTGGTATAGCTATGCCATTTACATCGCTTCCGAAATTTCAGCAGCAGCCTTGATTATGCGCTATTGGTTTCCTGATAGTTCCCCATTCATTTGGTGTTCTATTTTTTCCTTTTTAATCATTGGTTTTAATGCCATCTCAACGAAAACTTTTGGTGAGGTAGAGTACTGGTTATCATTTATCAAAATTACGGTGGTAGTGCTCTTTATTATCACGGGTTTTCTTTTAGTTACAGGTATGACCGGTCAACACACAGGGGGACTTCACAACTGGTACATTGGTGATGGCCCTTTTCACGGGGGTTGGAGCGGAATAATTGGAGCCTTCGTAGTCGCAGGATTTTCGTTTCAAGGTACAGAGCTCATTGGTATAGCCGCAGGAGAAAGCAGCAACCCACGTAAAAATATCCCCAAGGCCATTAAAATGGTCTTCTGGCGAATTTTAATATTTTATATCTTATCCATTTTCATTATTAGCCTGTTATTGCCTTATAATGCACCGCAACTTGCTAGTGAAGATGTCATAACCAGTCCCTTTACCTTAGTGCTCAAGCAATATAACGAAACTTTTGCTGCAAGCATAGTTAATGCCGTTATCTTACTTGCCATTATATCAACCGCAAATACTGGCATGTATATAAGCAGCAGAATGATGTGGTATCTAGCCAAAGAAGGCCACATGCCACGAGTTTTTTCCACAGTAAATAGTCGGGGCATACCGATTTACGCACTAGCCTTAACCAGTAGTGTGACTATTTTAGCTTTTTTATCTTCAGTATTTGGCAATGGCACGGTTTATTTTTGGTTACTCAATGCCACCAGTCTTTCTGGATTTATTGCCTGGATGGGTATTGCCGTTAGCCATTATCGTTTTCGCAAAGCTTATGTAAGTCAAGGAAAAGACCTGTCAAAACTACCTTATGTCGCCAAAGCGTATCCTTTTGGTCCTATCTGTGCTTTTGTTTTATGCACGATTGTCATTGGTGGACAAAACTACTCGGCACTCATAGCAAATCCTATTGATTGGTATGGTTTACTGATTTCCTATATCTGTATTCCCCTGTTTTTATGCATTTGGTTGGGGCATAAGTGGATAAATAAAACGAAGGCTATCCCATTGATGGATTGCAAATTTACCTCTGAATAGCCCCAATGAGCCACTACGGATTTTATTTCTTATTGTTTTAAATTTATACTAAATAGATAAGAATAACTTTTTGGAAGTTGTATCGTGATTATTCATAGTGAATTCAAACCTGCTTGGTGGCTAACAAATAAACATGGCCAAACATTGTATCGTACATTAACTAATCGTTTACAGGCACCAATTGATTTCCACGAGCGCATTGAATTACCAGATGGAGATTTTATTGATATCGCCTGGGCAATTAATGGACTCAGTTCCGAAGCCCCCCTGGTAGTTTTACTTTATGGTTTAGGTGGAAGTGTTAATTCTGCCTATGTAGCGGGGCTACTGGCTGCATTTAATAAATCCGGTTATCGGGGAATGCTCATGCATTTTCGGGGAGCGAGTGGCGAACCCAATCGCCTGCCTCGCGCCTATCATGGAGGGGATACCGAAGATTTATCCTATGTCCTTGAACTGTTAAAAGCCCGAGAACCTAAAACCCAAAAAGCCGCCGTTGGAATTTCACTAGGAGGCAATGTGCTGCTAAAATGGCTTGGTGAGTCAGGCTCCGAAGCGTTAATTGATGCGGCGGTTGCGGTTTCCGTACCCTTTCAATTGCATGATGTGGTGAATCACATTAATAAGGGGTTTGCACGAGTATATCAAGCAAACTTATTGCAGCGCTTACGGGCGGTATTTTTGCAAAAGCTAGATATCGTTAACTGCCAACTGCCTATATCTGAGGAGCGCTTACTTGGCTTAAAAACCCTCTATGATTTTGATCAACAAATCACCGCCCCCTTACATGGATTTGCCAGTGTAGAAGACTATTATCAAAAAGCGAGTTCTCGACAATACCTCAGCGGCATTTCAGTCCCCACCTTAATTATTCACGCCCTAGATGATCCCTTTATGACGCCAACCACAATTCCCAGAGTTCAAGAGTTATCCGAGAATGTAGTACTGGAATTAAGCAAACATGGTGGTCATGTAGGCTTTATTACAGGCAAAAATAAACACCATGCTAAATGTTGGTTAGAACAACGTATAAATGGCTTTTTTAATGAGTTACTGGTTAGAAGAAAAACAAACTAAAGGTTTATGAAAAGGATGACACATTATGCCCAAGCCCCTACTCCACAACTCATTCTGTGCACAATTGGATATAAAATGGCCCCTTATCCAAGCCCCTATGGGCGGGGGCCCAACAACTCCAGCATTAGTTGCTGCGGTCTCCAATGCCGGAGGCTTAGGTTCCTTAGGGGTAGCCTATCTAACTCCCCAAAGTATTGAACAAACAATCAAAGAGACACAAAGACTTACCCAGCATCCCTTTAGTGTTAATCTCTTTGCACCTGCAAATACGCCTATATTGAATCAAGAAGCAATTGACGCCGCCTGCGACGCCACCCGAGGTTACCGGCAGGAGCTAGACCTTCTTGAGCCCTCATTACAAGCGCCCTTTGCCGAAAACTTTGAGGAACAATTCACCAGTGTCTTGCGATGTCGTCCCGCGGCATTAAGCTATACCTTTGGCCTCATAAACAAAGAACTTTTGCAAGAATGCCACCAACAAAAAATCTTTACCATGGGCACAGCAACCACCGTGGAAGAAGGTTTGACCCTCCAAGAATATGGGGTAGATGCGGTAATTGCTCAAGGTGCGGAAGCCGGTGGACATCGTGGTACATTTACTCCAGAGCAGCATGACTCATTAATTGGAACTTTTGCCTTAACCCGCCTCTTATCACAAAGCCTAAAAATCCCCGTAATCGCGAGCGGCGGCATTATGGATGGTCACGGTATTGTTGCCGCTCTAACCTTAGGGGCGCAAGCAGCACAATTAGGGACTGCCTTTCTTTTATGTGATGAGGCAGGAACATCTGCCGCTTATCGAGATGCATTAAATCATGCTCAAGACAAAGACACACGGCTTACTCGTGCGTTTTCCGGCCGCTGGGCACGTGGAATTCCAAATCGTTTTATGCTGGAAATGGAAGATTCACCGATTCTACCCTTCCCTGCACAAAATGTATTTACACGCGATATCAGGAAAAAAGCAGCGGATTTGGGCAAAGCAGAGTATTTATCCTTATGGGCAGGGCAAGGGGTTAATTTAATTCGCCGCATGGATGCAAGCCAATTAGTTCATACTCTATACCAAGAAGCCTTAGACGCACTGCCCGCACCATCTAAATAGCTGAGCATAGTTGTGGATGTAGTGTAGTGCAATCCGGAAACTCATGAGCACAGCGAATTCCTTTAAGTAAATCATGCGTAATAAAGCAACTGAATTGCTTAACTCTTATCGTACAACTAAGCTACAGGGATAGGAATCACATAAAATCTTTCGATAAATCAATAATGTTTTAGCTAGATTACGTCAATAGAGATGATGTATTTTTCATGATGGCTGAACAACCAATGATCCGTTCTTTTTTTAACCTTATTGATATATAATACAACCTTTTAGCCTAGTACACAGAGATTCTCAATGCACCTGAACATCCATGAAAAATACCAACTCTTAGTTGCTATTATAAAAACAGCTACTGATGCGGCAAAACAAAATGATAAACTTGAACTGAAACGTCTAGAAACACTGAAAAAACTTGTTGATGTAGCACAAATAACCAGCGAACTTAATAGCAAATCGAAAAGCTCATCAGAGGAATCGTTTAAAACAACCTACACTCAAGTAAAAAAAGAATTAATCACGTTACTCAGCAAATTGAACTCAAAAGTCGATTTTGAAAAACTTTTTAAGCCCAGTGAGAAAACTTTTAAGCAAATAAAAGAAAGTAAAGGTATACAGTTTTCCTTCGCTGACATTGTGGCTTATGTGCAAAAGCAATTAATCGATGCTCTTAATGTCCAGAACAACTATGAAGCGAGTTCATCAAGCTCATCGGAACTAAAAACGAAAACACCAAAAAAAGCCCAGCATGGCCGCCAGCGCTCCTTCACCGAATCGTCAATTCCGCAAATACCGGTATTGGATATATCACCTAAAGAAAAAAAACCAGGCTCGTCAAACAGCGCTCAATTAAGAGAAGAATACGCGCAGCAACGCCCAAGAAACATTAGTTTTTACAAGGTGCCGTCTCTTAATATCTCGGTAGCATCCTCTTCAAATGCCAAGCAATCCCCGCTTTCACCACGACCATCGCAGATTGAAGATAACCTGGAAACTTATTTTGATGACTTATTCGCCTGCGATCGTGAAAAGGCTTCTCAATTTGTAATTGCATTGGCAACACGAGAGTATTCCTGGGGAATTCGTGCCCTAAATGCGGCAAGCGACAAACGTCATCTAGACATCACTAAAACATTATTTGAAAATCTAAGTGAGTCAGAATTAATGCATGTTTTTGTTGAATTATTCAAACTAGAATACAAAAGCACTTGGTGCCGTGGCAATCAACTCATTTATACCTTACTTCAACATTACTTTGCTCAGCCAAGTATGAATGACTTTAAAAAATTCATTTGGAATACCGTTTTTACGCTAAATCAACTCTTTGCCAAGATTAATCTTCACCCCTCCTTAGACGATAAATTTAAACCAGCAAGCTTTTCTGCAGAGCAAAAAGATATTGAAGCTCTGCAACAATCATTCACCTCGGTGTTAACACAACTACTTGACCCGCAAAACTTCCCGCCTCTCATGCAAGAAATTATAAAACGTGGCTACCATGATTTAGTGAACCGAAATGATATAACGAATAATGATTCGGTAATACGCTCCCTAATATCGTTTATTGCCTTACGCTTTATCAATGCAATTATTCAGATAGAAGCGCGAGAGTATTTAACATTAGATAATTTAAATGCATTGGGGATCATTAACTTACAAACAGATGAAAAAGAATTCTTCGATGGGAAACTGCTTAATCTACAAATCTGGTATATACACGTATTCTCCTCAGCCCTTCAAGGAATTGCTGCACCGTTAGTTAGTGTTGAACAATCTAAACAACAAGCCTCCCGCGTTGAGCAAAAACTTGAGCAACAATCATTAGCATCGGCTCTCTTTAATAGTGTCGTACACAATGAAGACTTCCGAATGAGTCTCTATGCGGCTGTTAAAGATGGATTACAATTGCAGCTACTAGAAGGGATAACGCCTACCCATAATGACAACAAAATAGTATCACTGAATTATTCTGCTACAATAAAACAATTAAGTGAACTTTTGATGACGGAGGAATTCTCTGGGTTAACTTTCCGGAAAGATGGGGCGGTAACAAGCCCACGCAAAGAAGAAAAAACGAGTATTTTCTCGCTCTTTACGACAGAACCGACCTCACCCAAAGACAGTTCAAGCACGCCGATACACTCATCTAAGCCATTCAATGGCTAGGTAGTATAGGTACGCTCCTGGTCTGAGGTATCGACTCGTTTTTGTTATCGTTCTCATGAAGGCAGGATCCACGTGTCATATTTAACAATATGGCTTAATTATGGATGGTTTTCCGCGTTCTAGAGGATGAAACTTTCTCTATTTGAAAATAGTTCATTCAAAAAACTGTTCAAATAAAACCAGTCGATACCTCAGCCAAGAGGCCCAACCTGCAGCTCTGAATCATTACTCTTATGTATCTTTACGATAGCACTTCAGAAAGCTTATCCATTACCGCGTCAACCGAAATTAACTGCATGCTTTCCTCGCCATGCACATGCTGTCCCCATACATCCTCAATGGATGCACTACCTAAAATTTTCTCTGCAGCCTCTGGATAGCGATTCACCACCAAGTGCTGGAAAAGGTAAGGACCCGAAATAAGCGGATTAGTTACAGCATGCAAAGCAATAACCGGCGTATTTACCGCAGTGGACATGTGTGATGGGCCAGTATCTGGGCAAAGAACAACCGTTGCTTTGCTAATCAATGCCAATAACTGCTTTGGTTTTGTTTTTCCAGCCAAATTAATGGCGGGAATCTCTTGAAGAATTTGCTCGGCCAATTGTTTATCAAAATCGCCAGGACCGCCGGTAATCACCACCTGCACCTGCCATTTTTCCTGAGCCAGGCGTAAGACCTCAATGTAACGAGCAACAGGCCAACTGCGCTCTGGCTTGCTTGCAGCAGGGTTAATCACCAAAATAGGCCCACTTTTTGGCAAGTGTTGATCAGCCCATGCATAATCCTCAGGAGTAATCGGTAAATCCCAGCGAATCACTTTTTCTTTGATACCCAAAGCCTCAGCAAACTTTAAAAAGCCATCCAAAGTATGCTCAAAGCCCGGAGTAATACGCTCATTAACGAACCAGCCATGGGCATCATTAGCACGATGCTCATCATAGCCAATCTTACGTTTCGCTTTAATAAATGGATACAAAAAATTAGTGCGCAAACTGGCTTGTGGAGCCAACAGTACGTCAAAAACCCGACCATCCATTTGTTTTTTAAAACGCCAATAATCTGCTAAACGATGAGGCTTATCAATTACGATAAACTCAACACCATCCATCCCTTCAACTAAATCAAAAGCAGGCCGGGATATAATCCAAGTCAATTTGGCATGTGGTAAACTGGCTTGCAATGTCCTGATGAGCGGAACCGCCATTAGGACATCACCTAAAGCAGATAATCGAACAATACAAATAGAATCAATCATTCTGTAATACAAATCGCGAACCACAGTAAGGACATACTTCTACACCGGTTTTATCTATGGGTAGATAAACCTTGGGATGCGCATTCCACAACACCATATCATCTGTAGGGCAGCTTAAAGGTAATTGATCACGATGTACTACATAATTTTTTTTCGTACTTGCTGGTTCTAGTTGTTCTTTTAACATTGTGTTCCTCAATTAAAAAATACCCCTTATTGATTCGAAGGGGCAAAGAATCAAGTGCAATGCACCACGAAGCATTTAGCGATTATCTAATATTTCCCCAGTTTTCGCTATAACCTCGTCAGCAAAAGCTGTATTTTGTGGATCAAAACGCATTCCCTCTTCCCAATGCCGTAACCAAGTTAATTGCCGTTTCGCTAACTGCCGAGTAGCAGCTATGCCTTTTTCACGCATCGTAGGATAATCATCATTGCCGTGTAAATAGTCCAATACTTGGCGATAGCCAACACAACGCATTGAAGGCATATTGGTCGTTAAACTCCATTTCTGCTGCAATCGCTGTACCTCATCAACAAAACCTTGCGCCAACATTTGATCAAAACGCAAAGCAATCCGCTCATGCAACCAGGCCCGCTGTTCCGGAAAAAGGATTAAATTGACAAAGGTATAAGCAGATTCTTCCCTTTGTTGTTGATCTAAAAAATCAGATAAACACGTTCCTGTTAAATAATAAACCTCTAAAGCACGCTGGATCCTTTGTGTATCATTAGCATGAATACGTAACGCTGCTTTAGGGTCTACTTGCGTTAATTTTTGATGCAAAGCCTCCCAGCCATACTGAGCGGCCTCCGCCTCTAATTGCTGCCGCAATTCTGAGTTCGCTTCCGGTAAGGCCGATAATCCCTGTTGTAATGCATTAAAATACATCATGGTTCCACCGACCAATAAGGGAATATTACCTTTTTGGATAATTGTATGCGCTAAAGAGGTTGTATCTGTACAAAACTGCGCAGCTGAATAGGTTTCCGTTGGGTCTTTAATATCGAGCAAATGATGTGGAGCGACTAGTAACTCTTCCGGGGTGGGCTTAGCTGTACCAATATCCATATCCCGGTAAATCATAGCAGAATCAACGCTAATAATTTCCAAAGGATACTGCTTAACTAACTCCATCGCTAGCGCCGTTTTTCCTGATGCAGTGGGTCCCATTAAACAAAAAATCAATTTAGACATGTAACAAACTCTGACAATGTGCAATTGTTAAGGCTTTAAAGAGCCCAACTCGTTTCTCATCTCCTCCATGAAGCATAACAAAGACCTGATCCAATTCTATTTTTTCTTCACGACTTAATAATCGAGGGTCAAAAACTTGGGACTGACTCATTAATTCACTAAGCCGTTCCAAATTCCATTCATCTAAAGCAACCACAGCATCCAAAAATAAGCGCAAATCCAAATAGGGAACACTTACAGGAATAGTTCGAATCAGCACTTCGTGTATGCCTGAAAGTTCACACCGAATACCCAATTGTTCAAGGATTTGAGTGAACTCGGTAACCTTGTGCGCTGAGTCTTGCTGTAAAGTATAACGAATAGGTACTAACAAAGGGCGGCTCGCCCAAGGTAACGCCTGTTGTGCCAAACGCTCCCGCACCGCATGTTGATGCAAGGCTAAAAGGTTAATGAGATAGGGCTTATGCTGAACGAAACGAAGGATGTACTGATTATTTAAAATAACCCAAGATACATCCGTTTCTACGAGCGTACGCTCTCTACTTAATAATTCCAATTTCGGATAGGGCTCACAGATTTCTTTTGCAAGGGGAGCTAGGACCTCATCATTTGGTTTATAGTTTTTCTCTAGCTCAGTTTCAATTGCCACCGACCGCAATGCAGTTGCAAGCTGGGAAGTAAAAAAATCATGAACCAAGCGCGGCTGTTGAAAGCGCACTTCATGCTTGGTTGGATGCACATTAACATCCACTTCAGCATGCTCAATAGTAAAATACAGCACGCAAGCAGGGAAACGTCCGGGGTATAGCAAATCATCATAGGCTTGCTTAATTGCATGTGTAATTAACTTATCTTTGACCATGCGTTGGTTAATATAAACCCATTGACGGTCATTTTGACTACGCTGAAATCCTGTACCACTAATCCACCCATACAGGCGCATAGCACCACGTTCCACATCCAAATAAATAGCATTCTTCATAAACGTGCCGCCCATAATGCGCGTCATTCGGGTTAAACGGGTTTGTTCATTGCTTGCTGCGGGTAGAGCTAAAATCTGTTTTCCATTATGCTTTAAGGTTAGAGCAATGCCTGGAGCACTTAAGGCAAAACGTTTAACCACCGTTTCAATAGCCTGGAACTCTAATTTTTCACCTTTCAAAAATCGTTTCCGCACCGGTGCATTAAAAAATAAATCAACCACATCAATGGTGGTACCTTGGTTACGTGCGCAGGGAGTAATGGATACTTCCGTGCCCTGCACCCGTAGTGCCATCGCCGTATCTTGCGCTGCGGGTTTAGAACTAATCGTTACTTTGGCCACAGAAGCAATGCTGGCTAAAGCCTCACCGCGAAACCCCATGCTCTCTATAGCGTATAAATCATTTAAGGTATTAATCTTGCTAGTAGCATGAGCCGCAATCGCTAAGGGAAGATCATCCGCAACAATGCCAATGCCATTGTCACTGATTTTAATTTGATTCAGTCCTCCATAACCAATCTCAATCGTAATCGCATCAGAGCCCGCATCCAAACAATTTTCCAGCAATTCTTTTACTACAGATGCAGGTCGTTCAATGACCTCACCGGCAGCGATTTGGTTTGCAATCAGTGGCGGTAATTGGTGTATTCTCATGCCCATGTCGCAGGAATCATCAATTTTTGACCGGGTTTAAGCTGTGTTATGCCGCGTAAATGGTTCGCTGCCTGCAATGCATTCACTGTCACCCGATAACGTGCAGCAATTGCTGGCAATGTTTCCCCCGCCCGCACTAAATGAAACTTGTTCGTAATCATTGCCTCAATGCGCGAACCATGAGGTGGATTTTCCCAGAAATAACCTTTTATCCCTTGAAAAATTGCCTGACTTAAGCGCAACTGATAGGCAGGACTCGTAAGATTGCGCTCTTCTCGAGGATTGGAAATAAATCCAGTTTCCACCAAAATGGAGGGAATATCAGGGGACTTCAGCACCACAAAACGAGCCTGCTCCACACGCGAATTATGTAAGGTTGCGAAACCACCTAACTGATTCAAAACGCGCTTACCCATCTCTAAGCCTGCATTAATGGTTGCGGTTTGTGATAAATCGATTAATACCGAGCGCACGACACCATTTCGATCATCTAACTCGCCTAAATTCACCCCACCCAATTCAGAATAGTTTTCTTTTTCTGCCAGCCAGTGTGCCGCCTCACTGGTTGCCCCTCGTTGAGATAAAGCAAATACCGAGGCGCCATTAGAGTGTGGATTATGGAACGCATCCGCATGGATCGCGACAAAGATATCTCCATTATATTTGCGGGCAATGTCCAATCGCTCTCGAAGCCCCACATAATAATCACCAGAACGGGTTAATACGGCACGCATTCCTGGCTGTTGATCAATAAGACGCTTTAATTTAAGAGTAATGGCCAGAACCACGTCCTTTTCCTTAGACGCATGCGGGCCTCGAGCCCCCGCATCCTTCCCCCCATGCCCAGCATCTAACACTATAATCACGTCACGTAATGCCTTGGTTGAACCAGTACTTACTTTAACAGGGGCTTGCCGCGCTAGAATAGGTTTTACCGGCAGTTTCACTGAAGCTTTTACTGCAACTGGAGCCGGAGAAGCAAGCACAGGTGTGGCTACTGCAGCCACGGTAACTGGCTCTTTCGTATACATTAAATCAACGCGCACTCCATACGTACCACCAGGAGGTTGCCAAGGAACGGAACGAACTTGTACCTTTTGAGTTATATCCAAAACTAATCTTAAGGTTCTGAAATCAGCATTCCCCGTACGCATATGTTGAATAAGCGCATTAGTTAAACTTGGATGATTTAAATTAGTTGCTAATTGCGTGTCTTTTAAATCAATAACCACACGATCAGGTTGAGACAAGACAAATAGCTTATGCATAAACGGCCCATCAAGCGAGAAAAAAAGAGACGTTTGATTCTTTTGTTGTTTTAAAGCAATTGCCTTGAGTTGGCCACCGAAGGCTCCTACCGAGCTAAAAAACAGTACGAGCAATAAAGACCATGAACGTAAGATCATAATTCCCCTGAGAGGCAGGCTAAAATTCTTTGGCCAGCATCACTTGATGCAGTAATTTGCATCTCGCGTCCAACCCCTTTTATACTTAAATTAAAACGAATATCTACTTTAGGCAATGCCCTTCCTGCTTTTTCAGCCCATTCAATGCAGCAAATGCTCTCTTTCGTAAAATAATCGCGAAACCCTAAATATTCTAATTCTTCTTCGTGATGAATACGATATAAATCAAAATGATGAATGGCTTCATTCTGATAAGGATAACTTTCTACAAGCGAAAAAGTTGGGCTCTTAATTGCAGACGTCACGCCTAAACCACGTAACATAGCACGTACAATCGTTGTTTTTCCTGCCCCTAAATCACCACTCAAGGTGATAATAAGGGGAAGGCTAAGACAAGAGGCCAATTGGGTTGCAAACCGCTCACTGGCTTGCTCATCAGGCAAATCTAAAATAACCACTTTATTTAATTCATTCACAATAATTTAATACATAAGGTAAAACGTCAAACAAATCACTAGCTAATAACCCCGCTCCTCCCTGCGCATAAGCAACTTTGTCCCCAGCTACTGCATGCGCATATACCCCACACCGAGCAGCCTCAGGTAATGACATACCTTGAGCGCAAAGACCGGCAATAATGCCGCTTAAAACATCCCCCATACCCGCACTCGCCATAGCCGGATTGCCTTTAGGGCAAACAAAGGTTTTTTGTTCAGGGGCTTGAATTATTGAACCAGCACCTTTCAATACGACCACTCCCCCATACTGCTTTTGAATATTTGCAGCAGCCTGGTACCGATTCTTTTGTACTTGCTCTGTAGAGCAAGAAAGTAATGCAGCGGCTTCGCCGGGATGTGGCGTTAATATCCAATTATCATCCAACTGTGGATGTTCTGCCAAGAGTCTTAATGCTGAGGCATCGATAACCATGGGCAATTGCGACGTAATCGCAGCTAAAAATAAGCTAACCGCCCAATCACTATCTCCCAAACCAGGACCAATAACGCAAACACTTGCTCGGGCAAGCAAGGGTTGCAACTCTTGTGCGGAATTAACTCCCCAGACCATCGCTTCAGGGATTAAGGCTAAAGCGCCTTTCGCATGTTCTGGTAAGGTTGCAATACTGACACTACCGGCGCCAGTGCGCATGGCAGCCTTAGCCGCCAAGCTAATCGCCCCTGGCATGCCCAACCCGCCACCAATCACCAAAACATGGCCGTAATCGCCTTTATGGGAATTTTTTTTGCGCGCAGCTAAAGGCAATCCAATGTTAGACGGTCCCAACAAGCGAGCTGCAGGTTGGTGTTTAGCAACACAAGCATCCAATTGGATAGGGCAACAATAAATATCACCACAATAATCAGGAGCATCCGCTGTATACAGCCCAGCTTTAAGCGCAATAAAGGTCAAAGTAACTGACGCTTTAACACAAAGATTTTCAACACAACCGGTATCAACATTAAGCCCTGATGGAATATCTAAAGACACCACGGGTATGCCGCTGTCATTAATCTGATTAATTGCCGAAGCGATTAACCCATGAACAGGGCCTTGCAAGCCAATACCTAGCAATGCATCAACAATGAGCTCAACCTCACTATCAATAGGCTCGTCAACAGGTTGGCACTCAACTCCGGCATCTATAGCCATTAATGCCGCGTATTGCGCCGCATGCGGAAGATCAGCTAAAGCCTTGCCCTGATAAATCGTAACAGTTAATCCGTTTTCATGAGCCAAGCGCGCCACTACATAGCCATCACCAGCATTATTGCCTGAACCACAAAATACTGCGAGATGTTTCACCTGAGGATAAAGTTTTTTAATGTACGCAAAAGCTTCTGCCCCTGCTCGAGACATTAACTCATTTTCATCTAGATGATATAAGGACATTGCTTGTTGTTCGCAAGCTCTGATGTGTTCACAACGATAAAGGGCATTTTCTGGTTTAATCACCTGTGTGCTCCGATAACGATTGGGCTGGTAACAGACCCTGGTTTGAACTGAAAATAATACAGCCTGGATGGAGCGCAGCGCAACCCGAGATCTAGAACTTGAATAAAGCGCCGATCCCGGATTGCGCTGCGCTCCATCCAGGCTACATATTACTTAACTAATTTTAACGACGGTTTGCTTTTAGCCATAGCCGCAGTGACATCTCCACCAGCGGTTGCAGGAGGAGGAGAAGACGGAGGCTCTTCTTCAAGCTCAAACGCAATTCCTCGACCATTTTCTTTGGCATAAATCTCTAATACTGCACTAGGAGGAACAAAAATTTGCTCTGTTTTTCCTGAAAAGCGTGCAGTAAATACGATACGATCGTTTTCTAATAGCAACCCTCGGGTGGCTGCTGGAGATATATTTAACACAATCCGTGCCTCAACAATGTGCTCGTGAGGAACCTGTACACCTACGTAGGCTGTATTAACCAGAACATAAGGTGTTAATCCGTTATCTACAATCCAATCGTAAAAAGCACGAATTAAATAAGGTTTGTTTGATGTCATAGTCATGTTTATGCCGCTCTTAATTGTCGCTCAGCATCAGTTAAGCTAACTTGAAACGACTCACGTTTAAACAAGCGCTGCATGTATGCGATTAATCCTTTATATTCAGGTCCAATCTCAATACCTAAACGAGGTAAACGCCACAATAAAGGAGCTAATGCACAATCTAGCAACGAAAACTCATCACTTAAGAAATAAGGCTTGTCAGCAAAAACTGGATCTAAGCTAGTTAAACTTTCAAACAAGTTTGCTCTTGCCTGTTCTACATTAGTATCTCTTAAAATTTGGTTCATTAAGTAATACCAATCATGTTCAATGCGATGCATCATTTTACGTGTTTCTGCACGTGCAACCGGATATACAGGCAATAGTGGAGGATGAGGAAAACGCTCATCTAAATATTCCATAATAATGCGTGGTTCATACAGTACAAGCTCTCTATCAATCAGAGTTGGCACTGTTCCGTAAGGGTTCAGAGCTAAAAGATCAGCACTGGGTTCATTTTGCTTGGCAGGTAGAATTTCAACATTCACTCCTTTTTCCGCCAAAACGATACGAACCTGATGACTATACACATCATCGATATCAGAAAATAAAGACATTATAGTGCGCTTTGCAACAATTGCCATGAGCAACTCCTATCATTTCATGAAAAACGGTAAGGCACCTAGGGATAATAATTCTCGAAGGAGATACTGAGCTATTACTCAAATCCCTACCCTACAGTACAAACGTGATATTTTACCATATTTTTAACCTTTTGGGTTACTTTGTTATCTAAACTATGATGTTTTTTGCCAATACACACGTTTTAAGGCGAATACAACTAATAAAAACACCAGCAAAAACGCCAATACAAAGAACCCGAGCCGATGGCGAGCAACTTGCGTAGGCTCACCGGCATAAACAAGAAAACTTACCAGGTCGTTCAGTAGAATATCAAGTTGAGCGGAAGATAGCTCCCCTTCTTTAACCAATGATAAGTGTGTCGCATGCTCCTTTGTCTCTCGCACCAAGATCATTTCACCGATTAAGGGTTCTAAAATATTCGGCATAGCCACCCCTGGCACTAATAAATTGTTTACCCCAAAAGGTCTGGAGTTATCCGTATAAAAACTTTTAAAATAGGCAAATAGCCAATCGGCACCCTTTGCTCTCGCGACTAAAGATAAATCAGGAGGTACTACCCCAAACCATTGCTTCGCATCTTCTGGGGGCAATGCGATGCGAATAGGATCATTTACCGTGGCTTCGGTAAAAATAAGATTATTTTTAAGTAAATCCTCATCAACACGTCCATCAAAGCCTATAAGGCCTAAACCGTCTGCCATATGATTGTAACGTAAATATTTTAATGAATGACAGCCGGAACAATAATTCATAAACAACTTAGCCCCACGTTGCAAACTAGGCTTATTATCAATAGCAAAAGACTGTGCCCCCGATATTGGGGCCAGTACACATCCTAAGATCCCTACTACTAATACTAGTTGCTTTAACATAATTAACCCTCGATCCGAAGCGGGACAGGGCGTGTCACTTCCCAGCGTGTATAAAAAGGCATAAAAATAAAGTATGAAAAATAAAGGACGGCGCAAATACGGGAGAGAAGTAAACGTGGAGGATTAACAGGAATGGTACCTAAGTACCCCAAAATTAAAAATGATGCGACTCCGAGGCCTAACATAATACGTGAAAAACGGCCTTTATAGCGCATCGAGCGTACTGGGCTTCGGTCCAACCAGGGCAAAAGGAACAATATGGCAACAGCGGCTCCCATACCTATAATCCCCAAAAGTTTGTCAGGAATAGCACGCAAGATGGCATAAAATGGCGACATATACCACATAGGGGCAATATGATCCGGGGTCACCATCGGATTGGCGGGAACAAAATTACTGTGTTCTAAAAAGTAGCCCCCCATTTCTGGGGCAAAAAATACTACTGCAAAAAAGAGAAATAAAAAGAACAGTACTCCCACCAAATCTTTTACAACGTAATAGGGATGGAAAGGAATACCATCAACTGGATTTCCATTCTGATCTAAGTTATTTTTTATGTCGATACCCTCTGGATTATTTGAACCGACCTGATGCAGGGCAACGATATGTAAAAAAGCCAGGAGCAGTAAAAGCAAGGGGATGGCAATAACATGCAAAGCAAAAAAGCGCTGTAGCGTTGCATTCGTTACTGAGTAATCACCTCTTAGCCAAATTTCGAGACTGTTGCCAATGTAAGGAATGCCACCAACCAATGAGGTAATCACCTCTGCGCCCCAATAGGACATTTGTCCCCAGGGTAACAAATATCCTAAAAAAGCAGCGGCCAAAAGCAAAACATACAATAGCATACCTAACAGCCACACTAGTTCACGTGGCCGTTGATAAGAGCCATAAAGTAAACCACGAAATAAATGTAAATAAATCACAATAAAAAATGCGGACGCCCCTGTAGAATGCATATAACGCAGTAGCCAACCGTAATTGACATCGCGCATGATGTACTCCACGGAAGCAAAAGCCTGCTCAGCGGTAGGTGTATAAAACATTGTAAGCCATAAACCAGTAATAAACTGATTTGCTAAAACAACTAGTGCAATAGAACCAAAAAAATAGAAGAAATTTAAATTCTTGGGGACATAATAAGCGCTAAAATATTCTTTCCAGGTATTTAGCAATGGGAAACGCGCATCCAACCATTTAAATAATCTTTTCATTCATTAGGTCTCTAAAGTCATCACGAACGAAGCAGTATTAAACGAAGTCCAAATACGGAGGTACGGTACCAATTCCCGTATTACGACTACGTCTAATACGGCTACGTTTTACTATTCTCACCAATTACTAAAGTATGCTTATCAATAAAATAGTGAGGTGGCACCTCCATATTTATAGGTGCTGGCACATTTTTAAAAACGCGTCCCGCAAGATCAAAGGTAGAACCATGACAGGGACAAAAGAAACCTCCAGGCCAATCTGGCCCCAATTCCCCAAGTGTCGGCTTGTATTTTGGTGAGCAACCAAGATGGGTACAAATACCAATTAATACTAAATACTCAGGATTAATTGAGCGATGTATATTTTGCGCATAAGTTGGTTGTTGGGCAGTGAAGGATTGAGGATCCCTTAATTGACTTACATTTTCATTAAGTTTTTGTAACATTTCTTGAGTGCGGCGAATAATCCATACCGGTTTTCCACGCCATTCGACAACCGCTTGCTCACCAGGCTCCATTTTACTTAAATCGACCTGAATAGGGGCACCATCAGCTTGTGCTTTAGCACTTGGCAACCAAGACGACACAAGAGGAGTCAAGGCACATAAGGCACCCACACCACCTAAAACACAAGTAGTACCTAGTAAAAAGCGACGTCTGCTTTCATCTACAGAATCATCTGTTTTTTGATTTGGCTCTGGATTGCTAACTTCATCCATTATGAGGGCACCTCAAAATGATATTAGAGTACACGGGCGTTTAATGCACAAGTAAGCCGGACTCGCCCTGGCCACTACAATTAAGTTAAGGATTATATTATAGGTTGAGCCATGGGCCTAGCCTACACTACTGCAGCCAAAAAGCCTACACCAATAAAAAACCCCGCTGTTGCGGGGTTTTTTGTGTCCAGTAAACGATTAACGTTTGGAGTACTGAGTAGCACGACGTGCTTTGTGTAGACCCACTTTCTTTCTTTCAACACGACGTGAATCACGTGTTAGCAAACCGCGAGCACGAAGCTTTCTACGGAATGAATCCGGGCTTGGCTCTGCATCTTCAGCTAAACCATGCTCGTCATAAGCAACTAGAGCTCTTGCGATACCTAAACGAACCGCACCAGCCTGACCAGAAACACCACCACCAACAACAGTAATGTAGATGTCAAACTTGTCAACTAACTCAACAGTTTCTAGTGGCTGCATCACAACCATGCAAGAAGTTTCACGGCAGAAATACTCTTTCAAAGTGCGACCATTAACTTTGATCTCACCTTTACCTGGACGCAAAAACACACGAGCTGTTGAACTTTTTCTACGGCCAGTGCCATAGTATTGCTTCATTTCAGCCATAATACTTATTCCTCAATATCAAGTTGCTTGGGTTGTTGTGCAGTATGTGGGTGCTCGCTGCCAACATATACTTTCAGCTTACGATACATCTCACGACCCAAAGGATTTTTTGGTAACATACCTTTTACAGCTAATTCGATAATCCGAGCAGGATTTCTAGCCTGTAATTTTTCAAAACTATCTGATTTGATACCACCTGGGTGACCTGTGTGACGGTAATACATTTTGTCTTTAAATTTGCGACCAGTCACAGTAACTTTTTCTGCATTTGTGACGATAATGTAGTCACCAGTATCAACATGGGGGGTATACTCAGCTTTATGTTTTCCGCGTAAACGACGGGCAATCTCAGTAGCTAAGCGACCTAAAACTTTATCGCTGGCATCAACCACGAACCAGTCACGTTTGACTTCATGGCTTTTGGCACTAAATGTCTTCATTAAATGAACTCCGAACTGCCTAAATTAGTAATCTTCTATCATGGACGGGCGATTTTAACCAAAACAGAAACATCCTACAAGTAAAAAGGATAAAAATTTACAAACAAATAAATAAATCCGCGTAAATATAACAAATTCTGTGAGATAAAACCACTATAAAAATATTGTTCAGTTAAAGAAACAATAATACTATTGTTTAATTACTGGACTAAAACAATGTACGCTTTCACATCATAACATCGGCTCAAAGAAAATATCTTGGAACTCAACAGTAGGCTGGGCTGTAAAACCCAGCAACGGAGTAGCATCAAAGAATTATTGCTGGGCTTTACAGCCCAGCCTACGATTTTTCCTTAATTGATGCGATTAAACGCACATCGTAGGCACATATAAAGTGATTTATACGTGCTCAGGATCAATAGCTAATTCCTGGGCAATAACCCCAGAAATTAAATGTGAATCAATGATTGTGTCAATATCAGCAAAGGATGAATAGGTATACCACACACCTTCAGGATAAATAACAACACAAGGCCCTAAATCACAACGTCCAAGACAACCTGATTTACTCACACGAACTTTTCCCGGGCCATGCATACCCAGTTCCGACAAGCGTGATTTCATGTAAGTAAAAAACTCTTCACCACCAGAGTTAGCGCAGCATTGCTTGCCTGCAGCCTTCTGGTTAGTGCATAAAAGTACATGTTTCGAATAATAAGTCAACGAACTACTTTCCTATTTCTTCAATTTTGGTTTTCAACTTCAAACCGGATTTAAATGTAACTACCCTGCGGGCAACAACTGGTATTTCTTCACCAGTCTTCGGGTTTCTACCAGGTCTTTGTGGCTTATCCCTTAGGGTGAAATTACCAAAGCCAGATAACTTTACATGATGACCATGTTCCAGTGCATGCCTTAACACTTCAAAAAAATTTTCGACCATTTCTTTTGCAGCAGTTTTGGACATGTTTAATTCATCACACAAGGTTTCAGACATTATTGCTTTGCTAAGTGCATTCACGATTATTCCCTCAATATGATTGAAAATTCATTTTCTAACGCTTTGATTATAGCACCGATTAGAGAATTGATCTCAGCGTCAACTAATGTACGACTATCATCTTGTAACGTCATTGCAACAGCTAAACTTTTCTTACCTTCTGGAATACCTTGGCCAGTATATACATCAAATACATCAAAGGCTTTTAACCAATTTTCTTTGATGACGGCTCTAATTGCCGACTCAATCTGCATAACACTAATTTGCTTATCCACTAAAAACGACAAATCTCGGCGAATCTGAGGGTATTTTGAAATTGGCCTATAACGAGGCGCACCATGGCCAATGAGCGCATCTAAATTTAACTCAAACAAAAACACATCATCTTGTAAATCTAAGGCATCAACCAAACGTGGATGCAATGCGCCGAGCCATCCTGCAAATACCCCATTCACTAGAATTTCAGCGGATTGTCCGGGGTGCAATGCAGAATGTGATGCCGCAATAAACTCAACTCGGTTTAATTTTAATGCAGCAAACAACGATTGCAAATCACCTTTCAAATCAAAGAAATCAAAGGTCCGGCTGGTTTCACTCCAATTTACATCCCCAAGTGAGCCCATCATAAGCCCAGCAACACAAGGACGCTCAGATAATTGTTGCTGTTTAATGTCAAAAACCACCCCAACTTCAAAAAACTTTACTGACTGTTGTTGGCGATGAACATTATGAATCATTGAAGCAATTAAACCCGGCCACATTCCCACACGCATTTGCGATAATTCCGATGAAATAGGATTCAATAACTGCATGGTTTGGTATTGCGGGTAAAGTTCTTCTTGCAACCGTGGATCCACAAAGCTGTAACTGATGGTTTCATTATATCCATTAGCGCTAAACCAACGAGCCACACGTGTAGCAATCTCTTCATTGGCACACGTTGTTCCCGCTTGTACGGAAGCCAACATCGGCTCTGCTTTTAAATTATCATAGCCATAGAGGCGAATAATTTCTTCTACTAAATCAACATCTTGTTGAATATCAAAACGGTGTGAAGGAGCAGTCACATCAAGAATCGAATTGTGTTCATTAACAATAGTAATACCAATACCCTGCAATAAACTTTTCATTTCTTCACGTGAAATATTAAGGCCAGTCAATCGCTTCACTTTATCAGTATCAAAAGCAAAGTTAACTGTAGCAGGTATATGCGTGCTGTTATTCGCTTCAATTACAGGTCCTGCTTTTCCGCCAACAATCGACAGAACAAGCTCCGTTGCACGCTCCAGCGCCCTTCTTTGTAAATAAGGATCAACACCTCGCTCAAAACGCTGTGACGAATCACTAAACAGGCCAAACTTCCGGGCAACACCAGCAATAGTAATGGGATTAAAAAAGGCGCTTTCAAGGAACACATCTGTTGTCTGCTCTTGCACAGCACTTTTCGCTCCTCCCATAACACCAGCCATTGCTAAAGGTTTTTCTTGATCGGCAATAACTAAAACATTCTCGTTGAAGCGAAGTTCTTGTCCATCGAGTAATTCTAATTGTTCGTTTTCATTACTAAAGCGAACATTAATTCCACCGTTAATCGTACTCAGATCAAAAGCATGCATTGGTTGCCCAAGTTCCAGCATGACGTAATTCATAATATCAACAACTGGATGCAAGGAACGAATGCCTGCACGGCGTAGACGCTCGCCCATCCAAACAGGCGTACTTGCATGAGGACTAATATTACGAATAACACGACCACAATAACGTGCACAAGCCTCGGGATTTTGTAATTTCACTGACAAAACATCATCAATACTAGGAATAATTTCAGGAATGGCTTTCTCAAGTAATGGTAGTTTATTTAGTACCGCTACTTCGCGAGCAATTCCTAATACGCTAAAGCAATCAGCGCGGTTAGGGGTTAAATCAACATCAAAAACATAGTCATCTAAAGCCAAGTACTCACGTAAGTCCATGCCCACTGGCGCTTCGGGCTCCAACTCCAGAATGCCATCAGATTGCTCCGCCATTCCCAACTCAGCCACTGAACATAGCATCCCCTGAGATAACTGACCACGCAACTTTGATTCTTTAATTTTAAAGCCGCCAGGCAGAACCGCACCAATCATTGCCAATGCAACTTTTAGTCCAGCACGCACATTGGATGCACCACAAACAATTTGTAAAGGTGTATCGGTGTTAATGTTTACTTCACATAAAGTTAATTTATCTGCATCAGGATGAGGCTTAGTACTAAGAACTTCAGCAACGATTACGTGGGTAAACTCTCCAGCTACAGGGCTTACTGCATCGACTTCCAGACCTGCCATTGTTAATTGATCGGCTAATTTTTGTTCTGTTAATGTGAAATTAACCCATTCACGTAACCATAATTTACTTAATTTCATTTATAGTCCTTACCACCTAATTAAAATTGACTTAAGAAAGTAAAATCATTTTCAAACATCATACGCAAGTCATCGATTCCATAATACAACATGGCTAATCGATCCATTCCCATTCCAAACGCCCACCCCTGATATTCATCAGGAGAAATGTTGACGGCTCTTAAAACATTTGGATGAACCATACCGCAACCTAATACTTCCAACCAGCCAGTGAACTTACATGAACGACAACCTTTACCGTCACATTGAGTGCACTCAATATCTACTTCAGCGGAAGGCTCAGTAAACGGGAAATAAGAGGGTCTGAATCTTAATGCGAGTTCGCGTCCAAAGAAATGAGCGAAAAAGTCTTGCAAAAGACCTTTTAGTCCAGCCAAAGTAGCCTGCTTATCAATGAGCAAACCTTCTACCTGGTGGAACATTGGCGTATGCGTTAAATCAGAGTCACAACGATAAACTCGCCCTGGGGCGATCAAACGAAATGGTGGCGTACGTTGCTCCATCGTCCGGATTTGTACCGGTGACGTATGTGTTCGTAATAGACGACCATCCCCAAAATAAAAGGTGTCATGCATTGCACGTGCGGGGTGATGTCCAGGAATATTTAATGCTTCAAAATTATAAAACTCAGTCTCAATTTCAGGACCATCAACAATGTCAAATCCTAAACGACTAAAAAATTCATTAATTCGATGTTTTACTTGGGTTACAGGATGTAATGATCCGCTGTCTTTATTACGGCCAGGAAGACTAACATCAACTTGCTCTGCCGTAAGCTTTTCTAATAATTGCTTTTCTTTGAGCTCGTACATTTTCGCTTCAATCAGCGCGGTAATATCGCGTTTAACCTGATTGACTAATTGTCCTACTTTAGGTTTTTCTTCAGCAGATAAATGAGCTAATCCTTTTAGGATTTCAGTTAATCGGCCTTTTTTACCTAAAAAATCAACGCGAATTAATTCTAACGCAGCAACATCTTGTGCATGATTAATTGCGTCTGAAGCTTGTTCTTGTATGGCGGTGATATCCTGCATAATTATACCCACAAGTAAAAAGGAGGCCTGAGCCTCCTTAGGAATTACATTTTATAGTTGCTCTAGTTAACTGTTGTTACAGTCACGCTAAAACAATTATTTTGCTAATGCAGCTTTTGCTTGTTCAGCAACGGCAGCAAATGCAACTTTGTCGTGAACCGCTAGATCAGCTAGAACCTTTCTATCTAGATCAATTGATGCTTTTTTCAAACCATCAATTAAACGGCTGTATGATAATCCGCATTCACGAGCTTGTGCGTTAATACGAGTAATCCATAATGCACGGAATTGACGTTTTTTCTGGCGTCTATCACGGTAAGCATACTGACCCGCTTTAATCACTGCTTGTTTGGCAACACGATAGGTACGACTACGGGCACCGTAGTAACCTTTCGCTTGGGCCATTATTTTCTTATGACGCGCTTTGGCAGTCACACCACGTTTAACTCTTGGCATTTTCTATTCTCCCCTTAACTACCGTGCAACATACGTTCTGCTAAACGTGCATCGCATGCTTTCAAACTACTCGCTCCAACGCGTAATTGACGTTTTTGCTTTGTAGACTTCTTGGTGAGAATATGGTTTCTGTAAGCGCCACGGCGTTTTACTCGACCACTTGCTGTTTTAATGAAGCGTTTGGACGCTCCACGATGTGATTTTAACTTCGGCATAACATATTACTCCGCATTTGTTCTGCTACTTAGTTTTCTTGGGTGATAATACCATCAGTAATTGTCTTCCTTCGCGTTTTGCATGTTGTTCAACAACAGCAAACTCAGCAGTATCCCGTTGAATACGCTCCAGAATCTTCATACCAAGTTCTTGGTGCGCCATCTCACGACCACGAAAACGCAGCGTAATCTTGACCTTATCACCATGATTGAGGAAACGGATCAGGTTGCGTAGCTTGACCTGATAATCTCCATCTTCCGTCGTAGGACGGAATTTCAGCTCTTTAATCTGAATTTGCTTTTGCTTTTTTCTAGCTTCAGCTTGTTTTTTACTCAGTTCAAAGAGAAACTTTCCATAATCCATAATACGGCATACAGGAGGTTTGGCTGTTGGGGAAATTTCCACCAAGTCCAAGCCGCCTTCTTCCGCAGCGCGCAGGGCTTCACGTGTTGATACAATTCCTGCCTGATTACCATCGACATCAATTAAGCGTACCTCAGGTACATTGATCTGTTCGTTAATTCGTGCGCGATCACTTTCACGCTTAGTCGGTGCACTAATGGCTTAATCTCCCCTACTGGTTAATTGGATATTGATCCCTTATGGGCAATTTCTTGCATTAAGGTATCACAAATTGTATCTATTGTCATCACACCCAAGTCTGCACCTTCGCGGGTACGCACAGCGACTTGGTTTGCTTCGACTTCTTTGTCCCCGATCACTAAAAGATAAGGGACTTTTTGTAAAGTATGTTCGCGAATTTTAAAACCAATTTTCTCATTTCTCAAGTCAAAGTTGGCACGAACCCCTCTTTTTTGTAAAATTTGGGTTACTTTTTCAGCATATGCGTTTTGTTTTTCACTAATCGTTAAAACTACGGCCTGTACTGGAGACAACCATAGAGGTAATTTGCCAGCATAATGCTCAATAAGGATTCCCATAAAGCGCTCAAAAGATCCTAAAATTGCGCGATGCACCATTACTGGGGTTTGCTTGCTGCCATCTTCAGCTATATAGCTCGCGTCTAAGCGGCCAGGCATCGAGAAATCGACTTGTATCGTTCCACATTGCCAGATTCGGCCTAAACAGTCAGAAAGCGAACACTCGATCTTTGGACCATAAAAAGCACCCTCGCCCGGAGCATCAACCCATTCGATATTGCGGTCTTTCATCGCCTGTTTTAAAGCATCTTCAGCTTTATCCCAAACCTCATCGCTACCGACTCGTTTTTCGGGTCGTAATGCGAGGCGGTATTTAATTTCATGGAAACCAAAATCAGCATAGACTGACTGCACCAATTGCAACATCATATCTACTTCAGATTGAATTTGATCTTCGGTACAGAAAATATGGGCATCATCTTGCACCATATTACGTACTCGCATTAAACCATGTAATGAACCTGATGGTTCACAACGATGGCAGTTACCAAACTCAGATAATCTTAAAGGTAAATCTCTGTAGCTTTTCAAGCCTTGGTTGTACACTTGCACGTGGCAAGGACAGTTCATAGGCTTTACTGCATAATGGCGATTGTCTGTTTCGGTAACAAACATTTCATCTCTAAAGTTAGCCCAATGGCCTGACTTTTCCCAGAGAACGCGATCAACTAATTGTGGCGTCTTAATTTCTTGATAACCAAAATCCACTAAGCGTGAACGCATGTAACGCTCAAGCTCTTGATAAATAGTCCAGCCTTTAGGATGCCAAAAAACCATCCCAGGAGCGATATCTTGAAAATGGAAGAGCTCAAGACTTTTACCTAATTTACGATGGTCACGTTTTTCAGCTTCTTCAATGCGGAACAGATAATCTGCTAAAGATTTTTTATCTGCCCAAGCCGTACCATAAATACGCTGTAGCATTTCATTATTGGAATCGCCACGCCAGTAGGCGCCAGCTACTTTCATTAATTTAAATGCTTTCAAGAAACCCGTCGAAGGCACATGGGGGCCACGGCATAAATCTTCAAAATCACCTTGCTTATAAAGAGAAAGCACTTCATCGGCGGGAATGTCAGCAATAATCTTCGCCTTATATTCCTCGCCTATACTATTAAAATAGCTAATTGCCTCATCGCGTGGCAACTCTCTGCGGCTCACAGGATAATTAGCCTTAGCCAACTCCATCATTTTCGCTTCAATTTGCTCTAAGTCTTCCGGCGTAAATGCTCGTTGGAATGCAAAGTCATAATAAAAGCCATCTTCAATCACAGGACCGATGGTTACTTGGGCTGTAGGAAAGAGACTTTTTACTGCTTGCGCCAATAGATGCGCAGTAGAGTGGCGGATAACCTCTAGGCTATCCTCTTGCTTTTCAGTAATGATAACTAAAGAACAGTCATTCTCAAGAAGATAGGAAGTATCAACCAAACTTGAATCAACACGACCAGCTAAAGCTGCTTTTGCCAACCCAGGACTAATACTGTGAGCCACATCATAAACAGTCAGAGGCGCTTCAAAATGTTTTACACTTCCATCAGGTAATTTAATGTTTGGCATGATTAGTATCCGTATGTCCGTCGATCACTGTATCTCAAAAAAAAACCCTGCAGAGCAGGGCTTAACATAATCTGAAAATAACTACAATCTAAGCGCAATATATTCTACACTTAATAAACTTAAAAGAATTCTGTTATATTGGTAGGCACGAGTGGGATCGAACCACCGACCACCACCATGTCAAGGTGGTGCTCTACCACTGAGCTACGTGCCTATAAAAAGACCTGCATAAAGCATAGTTAGGCAGTATATAATAGTGCTTGTTGCAAAGCAACCTATTATTTACACTATTGAAGCAATTAACCATTTGACTTTTTGACAAAGAAAATACATAGTGATCGTCTGTTGTCTAACTTATAAGAATAATAATCATGGCAATTAACCCCATAAGTACTATTGTAAATTGGTTCAGAGGCACAAACACAACCTTACGATCGTTTTCAAATTGGTATCAAGAAAATAACTCCTTCCTAGATACTCCCCTCGCATCCCAAGAGTGGGATAAACAGATTTCTAAAGTACGAGTCCGAAAAGCACTTGCTACCAGCACCGAAAAAACCGTCCTTTGCCAACAAGTTGAAACCCGTCTAGCACAAGACTATGCAGACTTGTTAGATATTCAGTTAAGAAGCGCTTTTCAAAAACTAGAAGTAAATGACATAGCAAACCCGGTTGGGTTTTCTGACATCAGCCACGGCAGTATCAACATGCAAAATTATTTTCAGTGCTACAATGTAATGGATAAATTCATTGAGGCTGATATTACCGGACATGCTAAAAGAGCGACGAAACTGCATGCCTTCGAACGCTGGGTAGAAGTTGCCAACATTCTTCTTAACCAACATCAAAATTATGAGGCATTCACCTTAGTTATGTTGCGCTTATCTGTAGTAGAAACTGATTTAAAAAATTTAGTAGGCTTAGCAGATAGCTCCAGAGATACCTATGATGCGCTTCGGGTATACATAAGCCCTCTTGGAAACTTCAAACAATTAAGAAAGCATATGGAGGACAATAATGATCCGAAAGTGCTTAGACCAAGCTTTTTATTGTCAAAAGACATATTGTTTCTCAATGAGACTCTAGGAAAACATAAAAACCTGAAGAGTTCCGAAATCAAAACAACTCATGAAAGCTATGAAAACATTAAGAAAAAAGAAGAGATTCTTGCCCAATTTGTTGCTACACAAAGCACAGAAGTTAAAAAGCAACCCTCTCATTTACAAGTAACTTATAAAATTCTTGAAGAGCAATATCTTGCACAAGCGGAGTTACAGCAACGTAACGACCGTTTAGCGAACGAGAACGCAAAACCAACGACAAGACCACGAAGAAATTCTGCCGATGCAGAACTTCCTAAAAAGAAAACTGAACCGATGGTTGAAGAAAAAGGACATAAAAGACAGCGCAGTAAATCACTTGATTCTGGACTCGCCCCCAAACCAGAAGTCACCGCACCAAAAGAAACCAAAAAACACTCTAACAGCAAAGTAGGACTTACCTTCTGGCAACAACCAGGCGGTACCGAACTAGATCGTATGACGGAAATTCATCGTGAATTTATACGCATATTAGGAATGGGTGTATAAAAACCACTTAAATATTTAAGTAGCCTGGTTGCTCGCAACCAGGGCTTCCTTAAACAGCAATCAAATTAAATAGAATAATGTTAGGTTCAGAAACAGTCTAAATCCGATGACCAGCAGAAAGACGTTCTGTTTCATCTTCCGGTTCTTTACGCGCCGACCTCACCTCAGACATAAAAAATCTAACTTTTGAGAACCATCCTTTATCCCAACCTGGATTATCTGCACTGGCCTTTTCCAGCGCCCCCCAATTTGTCTCAGTTGGTTCATTAACCTAGGCTTGGATAACTTTCATAACAGCCACTTTGGGTTGATGAAGAGCATCGGTATCAGATCCTTTATCATATCTATTCAAATAAGATTGAATCGCGATGTTTATTTGGTTTTTTATTTGTTTTAAACCAGTGCCTATATCATTAAATTTTTGATTATTTGCATCAAGTTGCTTAATTAAATACTCTAATTCGGTGCTTTTATATTGAGGGGTCAGATTCTTGCCATACTCTCCCTTTGCAGCCAGGAGGAACTCCCAATCACTTATTGTCGGATTAGACCTATCGCAATAGATTTTTAGCGCATCATACAAATTATTAAGCGCCGTCTTAACTGTTTTTTTCGTATTAATGAAACCTAAGTTAATAAAAAAGAAAGGCCTGAATGATTCCTATCATTCAGGCCTTGATTTTGCGAGGTTAACCGCTATGGTTAAACCACTATTCCTGTTTGTTGAACTGTTCATGACACGATGTTCCATCGGGTGCCATATTTTTCCATGTATTTTGGACTTTGGTGAAATATTTCCGTAAATTTCAGAGCCATTATAACGCTTAAGTTTCCAATGTCAACACTTAATTTCTAAACGAAACCAAAAGTTTCCTTTCAATATAAAAATTTGCAGGATGAGCCAGTCTTTGTTACAATTCAGCACAGTTTCTACTCTATAAATTTATTGCGCGCCCATGGAAAAAGTTGATTTAACAAAACAATTTGCATACCGCTTACGTGATGCCATGATCGCTGCAGGCTTTAACTCGCAACGCTCTACTTCTGGCGTTTGCATTCATAAATTATCAGAAATTACCGGTTATTCATTACAAATTTGTCGAAAATACCTTCGCGGCGAAACCATACCTGAGCCATTAAAGCTGGTTGAAATCGCTACGAAACTTCATGTTTCGCCAGGCTGGTTATTATTTGGTGACTCTCATGATGATCGCGGTTTAGAGCAAGATAAGGTATCAATTAGTAAAACATTACTGCACTATATTTTCACCAAGGCAGCAAATCTATATAATAGCTCGCTTATGGAACAAGAAGTCTCTGACTTCTTAATGGAGTTGATAAATGACGTAAGTTTAATCAATGCCAATGAAGAGCAGTCAAAAAAAATTATTGATCTGGCTTTAGCTTCAGTGAAGCATTTTAGCCGGCCGCAAGGAACTTGAAAATAAGAATGGTTTTATGGAAAATTGTCGTAATGAAGTAACGCGTCATCCAGAGTTACTGGAAGTCCTTTTTGCATTTAGGAGCAAAGTATCTTCGGTATTCCGAGACGTTTTAGGCATACATGAAATTGATCATATCGCCTTTGCCCGCATCAATAAACATAATCAACTACTAACCTTATCCTCAACACCCGCGATGGAGTTTAATTTATTTAATAGTCCACTTTGGCGTTATGATAAAAGTTATAGGCATCAATGGTTTGAATTATGTGTACAGGATTATTGGCAAAACTTATACGACTATACGCGTTACGATGAGCTGTATTATTTAAAACAAATCAAACACGCTTATCCAATAGGATTAAGCCTTGCGGCCAAAATGGGCGAAGAATATCTTATCTATTCGTTGGCCAGTCGAAAATCCTGTGCGCATACTCGTGAACTATTTGCGAATCAACATGAAGACTTTTATAAAATTGGGCAATATTGTTCAAACAATCTAATCCCTCTTTTAAATACCTATGATCATTCATCCACATCCCTACTACCCATTACAGGTTGAACTATGAAACACCAAAATAAATCAATACTCGGCGGCCTTATGGGGAATGTCGTAGAAGCCTATGACATGTCTATCTGTTATTTTATGGCAACGGAGATGTCTCGCTACCTTATTGGCGATAACAAAGGCAGTCTTACTGTTGTTTTATCTTTAATCTTTATTGCTTATTTAGCCAAACCCTTAGGCGCATTCATCCTTGGTTTATTTTCCGATTTATATGGGCGTAAAAATGTCCTTATGGTATCAATCCTGATTATGGGGATATCCACTGCTCTAATCGGTGTTATTCCAGGATATCAACACATAGGTCTTGCCGCAGCAGGCTTATTATTAACCTTGCGCATCATCCAAAGTATGGCTTTAGGTTCTGAGTTTTTGAACTCAGCGTCATTATTAGTTGAAAGTGGCGACAACCAACAACGTGGTTTTCGTGGCTGTTGGTCTTCTGTTGGTGTAAAAGCAGGTTATTTACTTGCATGTTTAGTTGTTGAAAGTATGCGCTATTTTGCTGATGCTCATCCAGAAATAGATTACCTCTGGCGTATTCCATTTTTATTTGCCTTGCTGACAACAATTATTGGTTTTGCGATCCGAGCTAAGATGCCAGAAAGTCTGGCCTATATTGTCTATTATGCGAATCGAGCTAAACCTACGACCCGAGATATTTACAAACAATCGTTAAACTACGTCAAAAAATATCCCTTTATGTTCCATTATGCGTTTTTCTCTAGTTTTCTTTCAGTAACCACTGGCTTCTTTTTTTATCTCTATATTCCGCTGCACGCAATTCAATACGCACATCTTTCTCGTTCATTAATTATGACGTCAAATACCCTGGCTCTGGCCTTAGTAACGATACTAATCCCTATTTTTGGTTGGCTCTCTGATAAGCAAGACCGTTTAAAAATGCTCACTTTTGCCAGCAGTGGTTTATTAGTGCTTGCTTATCCATTTATGTACGGTATTAATTATGGAAGTGCAGGTTATTATATTTTAATGCAGCTGCTCATCTCCATTCCCTGTGCATGTTATTATAGTGTTGCAACGGTATTACTAACCGAATTATTTCCACTGCAAATACGTTGTACGGCTTTATCGATTGTCTATTCAATTGCAGCAAGCTTAGCTGCAGGAGTGCCGCCACTACTTTCCGATTATTTAGCGCGCACAACCAAAATGCCAAGCTCCCCCAGCCTAATCATTATTGTGTTGGCGGCTATAGTATTAACCAATATTAAAATTTTGGCACAACGATATCGTCTCGGTAAAAACCAATATGCGAGTACGTCCATCAAGGATGAGTCGCCAGTGTTTAGTATTCAGTATAATTGAGCATTACTCCCGTATTAGGCTGTGCCAATACGGGCTACGATTCCATGAAGCCAGCGGATTCAAACCTGGTTATACTAATTATTCATCAACAACTAATGAGACTACAGGGGTTATTGCTTTGATTGCTTGCTCAATATCTTGCATTAGATGAGGCAAATGGCTTTCTTCCGCTTCATTTAATTTCAATTCTACCTCGGCACGTAACGTCTTTAATTTGTGATCAAGTTCAAGAATTTTTTTACGTGTATCTGTATCAATTTCATTTAGGAAAAACGGCATACCTATCTTCATGAATACGCTCCAAATAAAAAATACTTTTTAATGTAGGTTCTGGATAAGAATTCGCACGTTTATCTCTTCCGCCAATTGACTCAACAATGCTATCATTGGCCTTTTTGCAGGCAGTGAGTTGTATGTTGTTACATTTTCTTTTCATCATGGGCATTTGTGTCGAGGCGGTTACAGGTGCATTAGCCGCTGGCCGCAAAAAAATGGATTTTTTTGGTGTCATGCTCATTGCATGCATTGCAGCACTTGGTGGTGGCACTGTACGAGACTCGCTATTTAATACCTACCCATTGACGTGGGTACTTCATCCAGAGTACCTATTATACACGTCCTTATGCGCATTTCTCACTATTTTTATTGCCCATTCACTGATAAAAATTATGAAACTCTTTTTAATCCTTGATGCGCTTGGCTTATCGACCTTCGTTATTATTGGCACTCAAAAAGCATTAAATCATGGCTTATCCCCAAGTATTGCGGTCATTAGTGGTGTTATTACCGGTATTTGTGGTGGGATGCTGCGCGATATTTTATGCAATGATATTCCGTTGGTGCTAAGAAAAGAATTGTATGCGGTTATCGCTATTGGTGGGGCCTTACTCTTTATTACACTGAATTATTTTCAAGTTGCAGAAAACCTCAGTGTGATTATTACCTTGATAAGTATCTTTATTGCGCGTCTTTTAGCTATTTTCTTCCATATTGAAATACCCATTTTTGATTATTCGGAAAGTATTAAGAAACGCCGAAGCGAATAGAATTTTTTCTGGATTACATTAAGCCATTTCGCCGTTGCTAAGAGCACTGTGACGAAACAACCTGGGAGTGCGAGGCACCGAACCCGAGGTTGCTTCACCTCGCTGGCAATGACAATAGGTCAAGCCGCGAAAATTTGCGGCAATACGAAATTACTCTACTTCTTTAACGGAAAGAATACTTACTTCTTCAACTGGAACATCGGCATGGCCCATGCTTTGTCCAGTTTTTACTTTGGCAATCGCATCGACAATATCCATACCTTCAACTACTTCACCAAATACACAATAGCCAAAACCTTGCATTGAATCAGCCGTGTAATTTAAGAACGCGTTATCAGCGACATTAATGAAAAACTGTGCTGTTGCAGAATGTGGGTCCATCGTCCTTGCCATAGCAATCGTGCCACGCTTGTTTGGCTTGCCATTTTTTGCTTCATTTTTTATTGGGCTTTGTGTTTGCTTTTGCTCCATATTGGAATCAAGACCACCGCCTTGGATCATAAAGCCAGAAATGACGCGATGAAAAATTGTGGTATCGTAAAACCCACTACGCACATAACTTAAAAAGTTCTCTGCTGTAACTGGAGTATTTTCTGTATCTAACTGAAGACGAATGTCACCTTTAGATGTGCTAATAACTACCATTATTTCTCCTGTGAATTAATTACCAACTCGCGCATTTTATCACAAACATCATGCATCACATGGATATTGTGAATCGTCGCCAGGGCAGTGAAAAGATTAGACTTCTGTTTTATTAAGTGGTGCAAATAAGAGCGTGAATAATTACGACAGGTATAACACGTACAGTCCGGCATAATCGGTGACATATCATCAGCAAAGCATGATTTCTTAATTTGAATACGCTCATTCTCATACTCACTGGTAAAACGCAACCAATTTCCTTCTTGTACTAACTTACCGCAATACAAAGCCCCATGTCGTGCGTTACGCGTTGGCGCAACACAGTCAAACATATCGATTCCCTCTGCAACTACATCCAAAAGATCTTGAGGGGACATACCCACCCCCATGGTATAACGCGGTTTATTCTCAGGCAAATAATCGCGTACCCAACGAATTACTTCAACCGTTGTGTTCATGTCAAAACCAATGGTCTCACCGCCAATAGCAAGTCCATCAGTATTCATAGATGCAACAAAATCAGCGCTTTCACGTCGTAAATCCTTAAACGTGCCCCCTTGAATAATGCCAAATAACGCTTGCTGGTAACCATAACGTGATTCGGGGTATTGCTGATGATAATCAATTGATTGTTTTAACCAGCGATGTGTACGCGTCATAATATGACTCACTTCATCTTTAGTGCAGCTATCTGGCGTACATTGGTCAAAAGCCATAATAATATCGGCACCAATAATCTTCTGAGTCTCTAAAGACATTTCCGGAGTCATATGGATTATCCCCTGTTTGCCAGGCAAGACAAAATGAGCACCCTCTTCATCAATGGTACAAATTTCTTTATTTCTGGACAAACTAAAAACTTGAAAACCGCCGCTATCCGTTAACATAGGGCCATGCCATCCCATAAAAGGATGCATTCCACCGGCCTTTTCAATGACCTCCATGCCTGGAGCACACAACATGTGATAGGTATTACCACCTAAAATAATTTGGCTATGAGCTGTTTGTAACTCAGCTGGCATCATATTATTCACCCCTGCACGAGTACCAACAGGCATAAATACAGGTGTAATAAATTCACCATGGGCAGTAGTAACACGGGTAACTCGGGCTTTGGTGGCCGAATGCCGATACAGCACTTCGCAAGAAAAGCTTTTCATTGTGTCAAAAATAATTCAAAAGAAGGCGATGATAGCTAACTCGACCTCAGATTACCAGTAAAGGATACTCAGAAATATTAATCCCTCATCAATCTATGATAAAATCATGCGCTAATTTGAACGAGGAGCATCATTATGCCATCGCAATTCATGGTTGATATAGAAGGAACTGAACTATCTCATATAGAGCGGGAGCTTTTAGCGCACCCTAATGTAGGTGCAGTAATTTTGTTTACCCGTAATTTTATTAATCCGGAACAACTCGCACAGTTGACGGGTGAGATAAGAAGAATTAATCCCGCTCTTTTTATTACAGTAGACCATGAGGGAGGCAATGTTCAAAGGTTTCAACGTCAAGGATTTAGCTCTATTCCTGCTGCCCGCTCCTATGGGAAGGTTTATGATCTGCATCGGGAGGTCGGTTTAGCCCATACTCACGAATATGGAAAAATCATGGCGCAAGACCTTTTAGCGCATGATATTGATCTGAGTCTCGCCCCCATATTAGATCTAGAAGGAAACAGTCGTATAATTGCTGGTTTAGATAGAGCATTTCATTCATCTCCAGATGCCGTTACAGACTTAGCCGGCGCCTTTATTCAAGGCATGAACGATGCTGGCATGCCTGCTGTTGGAAAACATTTTCCCGGCCATGGCTCGATTGTATCAGATTCACATATTGCGATGCCTACATCCTCAGCATCACTAGAGGAATTAGAAGCAAACGATTTAAAGCCCTTTAGTGAACTAATCAATAAAGGCTTATTAACCGCGGTGATGCCTGCTCATGTAACCTATGAGGCTATTGATAAAAATAACCCTGCTGGTTTTTCCAAGATCTGGTTGCACGATATTCTACGCACTAAGTTAGGATTTAAAGGCTTAATCTTAAGTGATTGCTTAAGTATGAAAGGCGCGGACATTGGTAATTTAAAAACTAGAGCAGAACGTGCGCTTAAGGCGGGATGTGATATGTTGATCGTATGCCACCAACCTCGCGAATTATTATTGGAATTGATGCGCTCCCTCTCTGTTGAACAGACACCTGAATCTGCTGCCCGCATTACCGCATTCAAAAAACAAATGGTCCGTTTTTCTAAAAGCCATATTTCACCCTATTCCTTGTATGAGAAAGAATCTGTTGATGAAGTTCAGATTATTGCGGGACCTAATGATGCGTTTAATAAGACGGTAGAAATTTAAGAGATATCGATAACACCATCCATAGCCCGTATTAGACAAGGTCGAAATACGGGATAGCCTAGTGCAAAATCCCCCTATTACGCGACGCAGATACGAGTTACATTCTTGAATACATCCTATCAAAACGAGAGCGATGGGTATTCCAAAACAAAAACAGCCCCATAACAATCATAAAAATAAAATACATAGCACTCCAACCTGCCATAGAAATACCTAGCCAATGCCAAGTAGCTTCAGCACATTCCCCAGAACCCCATAACAAGGTTTGCGCCACAGTTTTCCATGGAAAATAACGAATCATAATATCCAAACCAGGCATGCAAGCAGGCACATTTCCTGCTGGCAATGATTGTAACCATAGCTGGCGTGAAGCAAAAAATAAGCCTAAAGCGGCAAAAAAGATCATCCATCCGCTAATTGCATGTGCCCTCTTTTGAGTACGAAAACTTAGGCTCATAACTGCCAACAGGAAAAACACACAAAGGCGTTGCATCATGCATAAGGGACAAGGCACCAAACCCACAACGTATTGAAAATACAATGAGGCGAACAGTACGAATAAAGTAACTATTGCATTGAACGTTTGAATTCTTCTGAAATTTAATTTTGTCATGATCTTGGCAACATATAAGAAATTGCAGCGTTCAGATCATCCTCACTGCACTTAAAACAAGTTCCTTTTGTAGGCATCGCATTTAAACCCTTTATTGAAGAAGCAACTAAATCACTTAATGTTCTACCGGCTAAACGAGGTTTCCAATCTTGTTCATTGCGAAACTTAGGAGCACCCGCCAATCCATCTTTATGGCATACAATGCAATACTGCTCGTAAGTTTCTGCACCAGGCTCTTTTTTGGCGGGCGTTGCCACCGTTTTATGTTCCGAGCCGGGTTGTTCTTGCACTGAAACTTGACCTACGGGTTGAATTCTTAATTGCGTTTCCTGTCGCTCTGTATCACTATCTGCATACCCTGCAAATGAGAAAAAAGACAATAACATCACAACAGACCATTTCATACCCATACACCTCTAAAACACAATTTAAAAATCATACCTATAAGTAAGCTTTTTTTCCAGCATACCGGATAATTATTCATTTATAGGACCTAAGGTCAACAGTTGCTGAAAATAGGCTATATTAAAAATAGTACAATCAAAAGGAACTGATATGGACAACACAGAAAAGATGCAGATTCCAATGGCTGATTCATTACAACGTCATTGGGGATGGCTGTTAGGACTAGGAATAATACTTCTGATTATTGGTACTATTGGTTTAGGCATGGACATTATGCTGACCTTAGTAAGCATGTATTTCTTTGCGGCCATGCTGTTAGTCTCAGGTTTATCGCATTTTGCAGATGCGTTCAAATACCAAAAATGGAAAGGCGCTGTTTGGCAAATTCTTATCGCGCTGTTATACGTTATTGCGGCCGGTGTTGTGTTGTACGATCCCATTCTTGCTTCCGCAGTAATTACTGCCATGCTAGCCTGGCTACTCATTATCATCGGCGTAACTCGCATCTCAATGTCTATTTCTTTAAGAGATACTGAAGGTTGGGGCTGGATATTATTTGCTGGTATTACTTCACTGATTTTAGGAGTTTTAATCCTCATCAAATGGCCGATGAGTAGTTTATGGGTTATTGGTATGTTCATTGCTATTGACATGATTGTTAGTGGTTGGACTTATATTTTCATGGCCCTTGCACTACGTGCTGGTTATAAAAAATAAGCAATTCTTAACCTGGAGAAGGCGCAGCCCTAATCCAGGTTACATTTCTTGACGTCAAACTCACGCTCATGCAAATAAAATGCTATGATAGCGCATCATTAAATAAGTCGTTCTAATTATCTATGAATATCAAAACGCTACGTATTGCAACACGCCAAAGTCCTCTTGCTTTATGGCAAGCCAACCATGTGCGTGATTTGCTATTAGCACAATGGCCCATGCTAAAAGTTGAGCTTGTGCCGATGACCACATCTGGAGATAAATTTCTGAAAGATAAGCTACTTGCCGTAGGAGGCAAAGGTTTATTTGTGAAAGAATTAGAAGAGGCATTATTGGATAAAAGAGCAGATATCGCTGTTCACTCATCAAAAGACATGCCAGCAGAATTTCCTAAAGGCCTAAGCCTGGTGGCTATTTGTAAACGCGATAATCCCTTTGATGTCTTAGTCAGTAAACAATACAGTAGCCTGCAAGATCTTCCCCCCCAAGCCATTGTGGGAACAGGAAGTCTCAGACGTCAATCACAATTACTAGCGTACCGACCTGATTTATACATCAAACCCTTACGTGGAAATATCAATACCCGTCTCGCTAAATTAGAATCCGGAGAATATCAAGCCATTGTATTAGCGGCCGCAGGCCTTGAGCGCATGGGATTTACTGAGGCAATTCGCGAACAAATTCCTGAACATATTATGCTTCCAGCTTGTGGTCAAGGAGCATTGGCTATTGAGTGTCGAACCGATGACCTGGAAACCCAAACCCTAATCGCTGGACTTAATGACCCTACCTCCGCTATTTGTGTACACACTGAACGCCAGGTGAATGCATTATTGGGAGGAAACTGCCATGTGCCTTTAGCTGTTTTTTGTGCGCCAGTCGCAACCGATCAAGTGATGTTGCGTGCAAAAATATTAAACGAGGATGGTACGCAAATTCTTAGCAATCAACAAACAGGAGCACTGGAGGATGCACCACAATTAGCCAAGCGTTGTTCTCAAGAACTACTTGCTCAAGGTGGAGCAGAACTTCTGGCGTCGATTCCTAAATGAGCCGTTCACTCCATGGGTTACGCGTATTAAATACGCGCCCTCAAGAACAAGCTTTGCACTTAAGTGAGAGCATTCGGGCAGCACAAGGCATAGCCATCGAATTACCCACGTTGGAAATTCGAGCAATAACTGATTGGCTCCGCCAATTGCCCGATTTACACAACGTACAACAAGCTATTTTCATTAGTGCCAATGCCGTTAAACACTGTTTTATGCAACTGGAACAAGCTCAAATTCATTGGCCATCAACCATCGAAGTCATTGCAATAGGTAACGGTAGCGCAACACTACTTAAGCAATTTAAGGTACAGGTACATGCCACGCCCTTAATGCCAGATAGTGAACATTTATTGGCATTACCTAGCCTACAACACCCCAAAAAACAAACGATTCTTTTATTTAAAGGGGAAGGTGGGAGACCACTTATTGAAGAAAGCTTGTTGCAACAAGGCGCTGATTTAATTGCATTAAATGTTTATCAACGTGCCCTGCCAAAAATAAATGCCCAATTTATAAAATCAATATGGCGCGATGATTTAGTGGATATTATACTGTTAACTAGTGAGCAGTCCATGCACCATCTTTTTCAGTTATTTCCTAAAGATGCTCATCATTGGCTGCGCAATAAAACATGCCTGGTTATTAGTGAACGCCTGGCTCAAAGTGCCTCCTCATTGGGAATAAAACATATTATTCGTAGCCATCCCGAGGGGATAATGAATGCATTGTTTGACTCTGTTATCAAGGATTAATTTATGACCAATGGCAATGAAGAACAAAAAAAAGCATCAGAAACACAACCCAAACAGACTACGGAGCAAACAAATAGCCCGTCAATGAAAAACCAAAGCGCCCCTGCAAAAACAAAATCGACCATGGTCGTTGGAGCGGTGGTAATTGCTATAGGTGCTCTTACCTCATCACTGTATACGTTATCACTTAATAAGCAATTGCAAGCGCAATTAATTAATCAGAGTCGTCAAAATAGTCAAGTAAACAGGCAATTAGATAAGTTAGAACAAAATGAAGATAAGACTCAAGCACAACTTGAAGCTAAGAGCAATATGCTTGAAGAAACACGCTCTACGCTACAAAAGCAATTTGGCGAATTAAACAAACAATTGCAAGCCGCTATGAGCGAGCGATTTTATCAGAATCAAAATTGGCTGTTACTCAAAGCTCGTTATTATCTCGAGTTAGCGCAAATCAATGCCCACTGGAACAACAGCTTTGATGCAACCATTAGCTTATTGCAACAATCAGACCAGTTATTACTGCAATTAAATGATCCTAAAATTTTTGAGATCAGACAAGCAATAGCTAAAGACATCGCTGAATTAAAAGCAACTCCCAAAATGGACATTGCAGGAACACTAAGCCAATTAGATGCAGCACAAAATAGCCTTGTGGATTTAAGTATTGCTTCAACTTTAAGTGATATGAAACCCGCGTCTCCAGCAGCAGAAACACCGTCTAACCCTGAAAAAAAACCATCGGTCTGGCGTCTTCGCTGGCAAGATAGTATGGATGTTTTAAGTAAGCTGGTAGTTATTCGTCGTAACGATGAACAGATTAAACCATTGATCTCCCCCGCTCTTGAAGCAATACTCAAGGAAAACATTCGCCTAGATCTGCAACAGGCACAATGGGCTGTGCTCAATAATAATACAGAGGTATATCAATTGGTGCTCAATCAGGCAATAAAAACCCTGAAAAAGAACTTTAATGAAAATGCCGCCAATACCGCAGCACTAATAAAAAAACTAAATGAACTCCAACAAATTCAGTTAACACAAAAAAGACCTGATGTTGGTATTAACTCCTTGCCCTTATTAAATCAATTAATTGATTCCAAAGAGCCGGCTGCCAAGCCGGCCGATAATGAAGCACAGGGAGGAACCGCACAATGATGCGTCTTTTTATTGCGTTTTTCATCTTACTAGCCGCGATCATTTTAGGAGTACAGCTCAATAAAGATCCGGGCTATGTATTAATTGCTATAAATCATTGGACCGTTGAAACTACTTTGTGGATTATGATTTTAGGTTTAATTCTTGCATTTCTTATCGTCTATTTAGTTGTCCGTTTATGCCACAAAGTGACTCGTGCCCCTAAGGCGATGAGTCGTTGGCACTCTAAGCGCTTAGCACAAAAAGCTCAAGCTATTACGCGTAAAGGATTAATCGAATACAGTGAAGGATATTGGGATAAGGCGAAGAATCATTTAATTCAGGCCCTGCCAAACACAGATACCCCACTATTAAATTACTTAACTGCCGCTCGTGCGGCGCAAAAGATGGGAGATAGTCAATTACGTGATGACTTTCTCCGTGAAGCACAACAATCCATGCCCGAAGCAAAAATTGCCGTTGAGCTTACCCAAGCACAATTACAATTGGCAAATCATCAATGGGAACAGGCATTAGCCACGCTAAGACACTTACATGATATTGCTCCACGTCATCCTTATGTTTTAAAACTACTCGTACAACTGTATCAAGAAGTTCGTGATTGGCCTCAATTGATAGCCTTACTACCTCGCTTGAAACGATATAATGTGATTGAGCCACAAGAGTTTGAAGCTCTACAGCATAGTGCTTATTTGCAAGCACTAGTGGATATAACAAAGCAAAATCAGCCTGAGGCAGTAACTGAGTTATTTAAATCATTGCCAAAACCATTAGCCGCGGATCCCAATATTGTTACAGAGTATGTACGTTTCTTACTCAAAAACAATGAGCATACCAAGGCCAAAGAATTATTACGCCGCAACCTGCGTAAGGAATTTAATCCTCAACTCGTTACCCTTTATGGCTCATTACCCAGTGATGATAGTCAACTCGCCTTTGCCGAAAGCCTATTAAAAAAACATGCACACTCAGCTGAACTTTATTTATGCTTAGGACAATTATGTATTAATCGTCAGCTATGGGGTAAGGCGAAATATTATCTTGAACAATCGAATGAAATCGACCCCACACCTTTAGCATATATGACGCTAGGCAAGCTACAGGAAAAATTAGGTGATGCCAGTCAAGCTTGTGATAGTTATAAAAAGGGATTGGCGTTAACAACGCATCATGTATTGGTGTGAATATCCATGAACCGCCTCTCAATCCCCGCATCCATGTCGCGGGGATTCCTAGTAGTTCAAGCGCTAGTCAGAGGAGTTTATAGAAAATTAGGGTTATGACAATTGTCATTGCACGCTGATTGTGTCTTTTCTACTTGAATGGTTACATGTTGAATACTAAATTCGTGTCTTAACTGTTCAGTCCACTCCATCCGTGATTCATCATTTAATTCGATTTCGGGCATGTATAAATGCACAGACATTGCATTTTCCTGGGTGCTCATTGCCCATATGTGCAAATCATGGAAACCATCAACCCCTGGTTTCGCTAGCAAAAACTCGCTCACGGCAGACCAGGAAATATTCTCTGGTACTCCATCAATAATGAGGCGGAAACTATTAACAAATAAAGACCAAGTCCCTTTTAAAATAATCACCGCAATCAATAAGCCGACAACAGGATCAATCCAGAGCCAGCCCGTAAAGTAAATCAAGGCAGCCGAAACCACGACACCAACGGAAATTAATGCATCATAAAATAAATGCAGATAAGCACTCTTGATATTAAGATCATCTGTGCCACGCATAAATAAAAGCGCGGTTGAAAAATTAATGACAATACCAATACCGGCCACGATCATAACTGATACCGCTTGAATTTCCGCAGGAGAAAATAATTTATACATTGCTTCTGTAGCAATAATACCGCAAGTGAAAACTAACAGAATTCCATTGGCTAGAGCAGATAAAATAGAGGTTTTTTTCAGTCCATAGGTAGCTTTCATCGTAGGGGCTCGTTTCATTAGACTTGTAGCAACCCACGCTAAAACCAAACTCAACACATCCCCTAAATTATGGAATGCATCAGCTAATAAACTGGTTGAATTTGATAAGTAAGCAAACACAATTTGCAAAATAACAAATAGACCATTCGCAATAATTGCAATTAAAAAAGCTCGATCATAGGTAACTGGACCATGCGAATGAGCATGGCTATGATGATCATGGCCGTCACCGTGTGAATGTGTACTCATAAATCCTCTTTATTTTCTGCCTCGGCGGCATTGTAATAATTAATCCCTATTTTAATGCGATTGCGTTCCTTTTGCCGGCGCCAAGCATTGGTATCTCTTAATGAATAGACACAACCACAATATTCCTGCTTATAAAACTCCTCACGCTTAGCAATTTCATACATACGCGCTGCACCACCATTTTTCCGCCAATTATAAGTCCAATAAACCAGTTCGGGGTAATGAGCGGCTGCACGCAGACCACTATCATTAATTTGGTTCATGTCTTTCCATCGGGAAATGCCCAAGGAACTACTAATCACTGGAAAACCATGCTCATGAGCATATAAAGCCGTACGCTCAAAACGCATATCAAAACACATGGAGCAACGTTTACCTCGTTCAGGTTCCCACTCTAAGCCTTTGGCACGTTCAAACCAATTATCTTTATCATAATCCGCATCAATAAATGGGATATTATGTTTTTCGGCAAACTTTATATTTTCCTGTTTTCTAATTTCATATTCTTGAACAGGATGAATATTAGGATTGTAAAAAAATATTGAAAAATTAATTTCTGAACTGATCAGAGCTTCCATTACCTCACCAGAACAAGGTGCACAGCAGGAATGCAGTAATAATTTATCTGCTCCATTAGGCAATTCCAATCGTTCTCTTTCTATCATGGTGTTACTTCCGGTAAATTTATAAAATGCTGGCGATAATAAACCAATTCGGCAATTGAGTCTTTAATATCATCTAAAGCAAGATGTTTTGATTGCTTATTAACACCATTTAATAATTCAGGTTTCCAGCGAATTGCTAATTCTTTAAGAGTACTTACATCTAAATTACGATAATGGAAAAAGGCTGCTAATTCAGGCATGTATTTATATAAAAACCGGCGATCCTGGCATACACTGTTACCACACATCGGTGATTTTCCTTTATCAACGAACTGTTTTAGAAAATTAACAGTCTCTTGCTCGGCTTGTTTCTCATCAACGGTGCTTTCTAGAACTCGCGCCACCAAACCAGATTGGCCATGCTGCCGGGTATTCCATGAGTCCATCGCATCTAATTCAGCCTTTGGTTGTGAAACTGCGAAAACGGGGCCTTCGCCAATAATATTTAAATGCGGATCCGTCACGATTGTAGCAATTTCAATAATGCGATTTGCTTCCGGATCTAAACCCGTCATTTCTAAGTCAATCCAGATTAAATTATGATTGTTTTTCATTTGTATTCCAGGAGTTTAATATTAAGTCAACACAGGCTACTCGATGTTGGTGTAAAGCATGTTTAATCGCCTCACCAGTATAACCCTGCGCTATTATAGTTTGTACATTTACCTTAGCACATTCTGCTAATATGCCGCTCCATAGCTTAGCTTGTCGATAATCAACCTTCCGTCCACATCCTTCGGCATCCGCCTGACAGGCAATGAGCATATTATAAAAAAGCTGCGGGCGTCGAAACGCATCCGCTTGCTCTAAAACTTTTACTATAGTCGCTGCACGTAACTGCGATAAGCGATGAATAGTTAAATGAAACCGGGAAACGGTCATTGCCAATGTACGATATTCATTTGGAATTCGCAAACGCGTACATAAAGCATCAATAATTGGAACACCGCGCTCTTCATGTCCATGATGGCTAGGCCAATTCGACATAGGTGAGCTGGCTTTCCCTAAATCATGAACTAAGGCAGCAAAACGAATCACTGGATCCGTTGTTAAAGCAACCGCCGCTTGTAAGACCATGAGCGTATGCACACCACTATCCACCTCATGGTGATAACGATAAGGATTAGGAATCCCAAATAAAGCATGTAGTTCTGGGAGAATGATACGCAATGCATCACAAGCACGTAAAGTACTAATAAATTGTTCCGGATTTCGCTCTTCCAAGCTTCGTTGCCATTCCTGCCAAACTCGTTCTGCGACTAAATGCGCTAACTCGCCATTGCGCACCATAGAATACATTAAAGAACGCGTTTTATCTGCTACCCTAAAACCTAAATGATGAAATCGCGCCGCAAAGCGTGCGACACGTAAAACACGTACAGGATCCTCAACAAACGCAGGGGAAACATGTCGTAAGATTTTATCACGTAAATCCTGCTGCCCCTGATAAGGATCAATTAATTGTCCATGTTCATCCATAGCCATGGCATTAATCGTAAGATCGCGACGAGCCAGATCTTCTTCTAGGCTAACCGTATTACTGAAGTCACAGGTAAACCCATAATAACCGGGCGCCGCTTTGCGTTCGGTTCGCGCTAAAGCATACTCTTCGTTAGTTTCAGGATGTAAAAATACCGGGAAATCCTTCCCCACCTGTCTAAATCGTTTTTTTAGTAATTCATCAGGGCTAGCACCAACTACCACCCAATCCCGCTCTTTTACGGGCAGATTTAACAATTGATCGCGAACAGCGCCACCAACTAAGTAGACTTTCATTATATGTAATTTACCTTCATACTGTTTGAATAAAAGTATTTGTTAATTTTGCGCTTTAAATTTGCAATAATGGTAATGAATTTTGTTCTATTATCCAATAATGCACAAAATTAAAAAAAACTACACTAATTATAATATAGATTGCAATCATGAGTAAAAGACGTATTAACAAACAACAGTCTGCGCGTATTGAAAAAATTCAACAAACGTATCAAACGAATAAAGAAAACCATGATAATTTAATGGATGGTCTGGTTATTACTCGTTTCAGTCGTCACGTAGAAGTTGAAGATAATCAGGGCGCGCACACTCGCTGCTCTATTAGGCCTAATCTTGAAACATTAGTTGCAGGTGATCGCGTGGTATGGCAAAACGAAGGAACGGCTCAAGGGGTGGTCTTAAGCCTTTACCCAAGAAAAAGTGTGCTTGCCAAACCAACGGGGGCAGGTGTAGTAAAACCGGTGGCAGCCAATATTACTCAGATCATTGTTGTTATTGCAGCGAAACCCGAAATTTCCTGGCCACTTCTGGATAGCTATTTAGTGATGGCAGAAACACTACAATTACCGGCGATCATACTTTTAAATAAAACCGATTTGCCGTGCACAGAACTTAAAGAACAATTACTAGTAGACTATCATCAATTAGGTTATCCACTCCTGTTTACTAGCCAAGATGATGTTGAGGGTATCGCTCAATTAAAAAAAGTATTAGATCACCAAGTAAGTGTCTTTGTAGGACAATCCGGGGTTGGTAAATCATCGTTAATTTCTGCCATTTTACCCCACGAGGAAAACATCGCGACCGGAGCTATTTCTGAGGTTTCTGAATTAGGACGACATACCACCAGTAATTCACGCTATTATCATATCCCTAGTGGTGGAGCCCTAATTGACTCGCCCGGTGTTAGAGAGTTCAGTTTATGGCATATCGATGCGGCAGAGATTGCCCGTGGTTATAGCGAATTCCGGCCATTTTTATCACAATGTAAATTTAGAAATTGCACCCATAAGGATACACCTCACTGCGCAATTATAAAGGCAATGCAAGATGGCCTCATTGCGAAAAAAAGGTATGAAAACTTTCTTAAACTTTGTGCACAATATACATCTAAAGAATAACCCTCTCCTCTTTATGGAATATGTTAATTCTCTATTCGTGAGGAGCATAACAAGGAAGCAATCAAGAAACACAAAGCACAGCCCCCTGGATTGCTTCACTCCGTCCACAATGAGGGAGGAAGAATACTCAAATAATACTCCGTGCGAGAAATATAGTGACAAAGCAATCCAGAGAGGTGAATACCTAGGCCCTCATCGCTGAGGCCTGTTATTTGCTGTGATTAACTTGGTTGCCCTATGGGATCAACCCTAGTTTCAGAGTCTTTGATACTTTCACTCTTGTCTGCACAGCTTAAAATTGGATTTTTCAAATCAAATAAGAAGCGTCGGATTTTTCCTTGTACCTCATTATCTAGATGTCCTAACTCCAATTTAGTAGCATATTGTTCAATTACTTCGATTAGATGAGTTGCGCCCAAAATAAGTGCCGGATCAATATCATAACAAGGCTCCGCTTGGAAAAAGGCAAGGGATTTGTCAATCGGTTGATGATAACCCAATTCCACCAAACGGCTGTTGATATGGACTATGCAATTATTTAAAAAATCTGACTCAATTCCATCAGCCGATACGTCATCACCTGAAGTCATGAACATCACTACAGTATGGCATTGCTGTTCGCTTAGTTTCGAAAGAAATTGTGAAAATAATATATTAACGCGTAACTCTTTTCTAAAATCCCCCTGTTCCTGAGTATATGTAGTCACTAACTCATCCAAAAAGTTTGCAATTTGCTTTTTAAACGGAGTATCAGTTTGAATGAATTTTAAGAGTCGATGAATAATTAATTCTGGAGGATACCAATAGCCATCAATCTCTGCCAAAGAAGAAATATGAGCCTTTTTCAGCCAATCACGGGAGGTGCCTGTTCTAATTTTTCGTGCCCAATGAGCATTCTCTTTTACTAACGATACAATTTCATTCTTGATGACATTATAATATGCATGGATATAATTAGGCTTCTCAGAGTTAAATACTTTTAGCAACTTCGTATAGATGCCAGAAAATTCATTCGGAATCTCATTTTCTTGATCCCAGGTAAATATTTCTTGTCCTTTATAAACAAAAATACCTAAATCGAATTTAGTCACAAATAGTGATACTAGCAGCCGACAACAGTTAATATATGCTTCAACCTCATTTTCGGGTGTATGAACGACCTTTTTTTGTTCTTCAAGATAAAATGTTCTTAAAACATTATTCTTAGATTCTAACTCCGGCTGAATGCTAAATAATAATTTGCTTATAGCTAACATTTCTTGTTCTAGATTAAATTGGTTCGCATCAAAAATTACAATCAAGACATCCAGTAAATAATGTTCTCGTCCCTTATAAAAAACCCGCTGCCCATATAAGGAGTTAACATTCGATACTGGGTTATTGTATAGCTGCTCGAAAAATTTACTAGCCTCATTTTGAAAAGCACTAAAATCTTTGTCCTCAAGTTTTAAACAAATATAGTGCTCAACTAAATCAAATAAGGGAGCTAAAAAACTTATTGGAAACTCACCGTCGTGAGCACTGCGTGCAAATACTTTTCTTTGTAGGAAATCCCAAAAACTTGTGAAATATTCTGTTACTGTTTGTCTCTCATTTGTTTGAGTTGGGCTATCCTCAATGTCAGTTACGATAGAAAAAATCGAGTTAACTTTGCAACGTTTTAAACTACTTAATTCATCCAACGTAAAAACAACCGCCGCCTCTACATTCTTGCTTGTTACAAGTTTAAGCTCATGATCTAATAAGTAATCGCAAAGGCTTCTTTTACGACAGAGAACAGTCCCGTTATTTGCTAAATAAAAATTAGTCATTGTTTCCGTCTGGGTTAATGCTGAGCCATCATGAGGATCCTTATCATTGGTAATCGTACTCATTAGAATTTTTAAATATGGAATACCAGCATGTTTACCCAGTTCTTTTGCCAGACTAACCCATTTTAGCTCTATTGGTGAATTGCTTAGAGTGTAATCATGATCCTTGCCGCGCACAGCCTCCCAACGCATAGTAAAACACTCTAGTAAAAAAACAATATCTGACCTATCAAGAAGCGTTTCCGTAGGTTTACTGAAAAAATATGTGTTAATTTTATCAAGAAGAACGGCATCACCTTCAGCCTGGATCGCTTCTTCGCGTAGTTCATTAAGACATTCCGATACTCGTTGGACTTTCATAAAATTTATTATTTATCCTAAATGGAAATAACTTAAACTAAAGGGGGAAAAAAATCAACTTTTGATTGATAAAATGACTTTACAATCAACTAATTGAGCAAATATGGAATAGATAGACTTTCATTTAACTATGTCCTTGATTATTGGCAATTCATTCCACGCTTATTTTAATTAGTTTACAGACATACAAATATTAACTATTAATATTTTTTAGCATTCTCTACTTGCGTGCAACCAGTATTTTTCTGCCTGGGGTGGTTCGTATAGCCTGGTGTTAAATCAATATAACTTGCAACCTGATTATTATTTCGTTTATTAGAGATAGCTTGAGGCACCGTACTCTGGATTGCTTCCCTGTGTTTGCCATGACGGAGGTTCTGGATTATTGGCAAAAGGTGGCCTGGTTGCTTGCAACCAGGTTTTCCTTATGAGCGGGATTTTCTTTTAATTGCGTTCAGCCATATGGGGTTATGTGCCGTATGGGATATCTATGTTGAGACATGGCCGAACCTACACGTCATTGTCGCGTCGTGTGGTGTCAAAAGGAATTAAATTGTGTTGGTGTTGATTTTTTTGATTTTGATGGTTCAGAAACAAAAAAAGCGGCTAAAAGCCGCTTCTCTGTTCTTAATAAAACCCTGGCGATGACCTACTTTCACATGAGGAGACCTCACACTATCATTGGCGCATGTCTGTTTCACTTCTGAGTTCGAGATGGATTCAGGTGGTTCCAGACCGCTATTGTCGCCAGGAAAACTCGTTTTATGCTCATTGCAGCCATTATACCGCAATTTCGCATTAGGTAAATAAAGAGTGCGCTTTTTTTTTGCGCTTCGTAACACTCGCTATTCTGTAGTGCTTTGTTCCCAAAGCAACTCAGATTATATGGTCAAGACAATCAGCCAATTAGTACAAGTTAGCTTCACACATTACTGCGCTTCCACACCTTGCCTATCAACGTCGTAGTCTTCAACGGGCTTCATGGGAAAACTCATCTTGAGGGAGGCTTCCCGCTTAGATGCTTTCAGCGGTTATCCCGTCCGAACTTAGCTACCCGGCGATGCGACTGGCGTCACAACCGGTACACCAGAGGTTCGTCCACTCCGGTCCTCTCGTACTAGGAGCAGCTCCTCTCAATTTTCCTACGCCCACGGCAGATAGGGACCGAACTGTCTCACGACGTTCTAAACCCAGCTCGCGTACCACTTTAAATGGCGAACAGCCATACCCTTGGGACCTGCTTCAGCCCCAGGATGTGATGAGCCGACATCGAGGTGCCAAACACCGCCGTCGATA